>JALGUR010000008.1 GCA_029820565.1 Candidatus Zipacnadia bacterium | reverse complement strand
GGCTTGGTCCGCTCAAATTTCTCCTTCGCCATGCTTGACTACCTCCTGATAACCTTCTACCTGCCTTACGGCGCTATTGATTAGGTCCATTGGATACCGGTTGATAACTGTGCGGCTGCATTGTATAAGTAGCCCGTCCCTGCGTCAAGTTGCGCAGAGAAGTGGAGTACCCAAACATATTAGATAAGGGCACCAGAGCATCTATGCTCAGGATGTTGCCAGCAGTCATATTCATGCCTGCGATATCTGCCTGCCGGCTATTGAGGTCGTTGACTACCTCGCCCATATGATCTTCGGGTGTGACCACCTCAACTGCCATTATTGGTTCCAGCTGGACAGGTTGGGCTTTTTGATAACCGTCCTTGAAGGCGAGGTTGCCCGCGATTCTGAAGGCAATATCGCTTGAGTCGACCTCATGGTAAGAGCCATCAATGACCGTAACTTGGACATCCACTACCGGATATCCCCCGATTGTACCAGCCTCCATGGCTTCTCTTACCCCAGCCGCCACGGCGGGGATGAATTCTGTCGGAATCACTCCCCGCTTGATTTCACTCTCAAAGACCAGGCCGCTACCCGTCGGGCCGGGCGCGACGGTCAGAATCACATGGCCATACTGGCCCCTGCCTCCGGTTTGACGCACAAATCGCGCCTCGCCGGTGCTACGTGCGGTTACAGTCTCCTTGTAAGCCACTTGGGGCTTGCCCACATTAGCGCTTACATTGAACTCTCGCTGTAATCGGTCAACGATTACCTCCAAGTGCAACTCGCCCATTCCCGCGATGATTTGCTGATCGGTTTCCGGATCTACACTTGTTGTGAAAGTCGGGTCTTCGATAGCCAAATTGTTCAGAGCCTCGGTTAGGCGGTCTTCATCGGCTTGACTCTTGGCTTCAATGGCCATAGAGATCACCGGCTCGGGGAAGGCGATCTTCTCAAAGGTAATAGGATGATTGATGGCGCAGAGTGTGTCGCCGGTTGTGGCATTGGACAGCCCTACCACCGCGACGATGTCGCCGGCCACCACTTGCTCGATTTCCTCGCGCCGATTGGCATGCATCCGCAGCAACCGACCTATCCGCTCACGCTTGCCAGTAGTAGTATTGAGCACCTTGTCACCGTTGTCAGCGGTTCCCGAATAGACACGCAAATACGACAATTGTCCCACGAACGGGTCACTTTTGACCTTAAACAGCAGGGCGCTGAATGGCTCGGCCGAGTCAGCCTGTCGGATCTCCACATTGCCATTGTTAGGGTTTTTGCCTTTCACACTGGGCACATCCAGCGGCGAGGGCAGATATTGCACAATTGCGTCCAATAGCGGCTGTATACTACGGTTTCTTAAGGCCGAGCCGCACAGTACCGGCGTCAAATCGCCAGCCACCGTGCCTTGACGCAGGGCCTGGTGTATTTCGGCCTCGGTCGGTTCTTCTCCCTGGATAAATTTCGTCTCCAATAGTGGATTTCTTTCGGCGAGCGTTACCACCAGATACTCGCGGAACTTGTCGGCCAGATTCTGCCATTCGGCGGGTATCGGCCCATACTCATATTCCAATCCCAACTCATCCTGCCAGCGGATCCCCTGCATCCTGATTAGGTCAATTACCCCACCAAACTCGCTTTCAGCACCGATGGGGATCTGTATCGCCACGACGCTAGCGCCCAGTCGCTTGCGCATCTGGTGAACGATGTTGTGAAAGTCAGCCCCGACTCGGTCCATTTTGTTGACAAAAACTATGCGCGGAATATGGTATTTATTGGCTTGACGCCAGACCGTCTCCGACTGCGGCTGAACGCCGCCCACGGCGCACATAACCATCACTAATCCATCCAGCACCCTCAGCGCTCGCTCTACTTCCACAGTGAAGTCCACGTGGCCTGGCGTATCTATGATATTTACCCGATGGTCGCGCCACGAACAGGTCGTAGCTGCGGACGTGATGGTGATGCCTCTCTCCATTTCTTGGGGCATCCAGTCCATAGTAGCATTACCATCATCAACTTCCCCCATCCGATGCACGCGTCCCGTATAGAACAATATGCGCTCGGTGGTGGTGGTCTTGCCGGCATCAATGTGAGCCGCCAGGCCAATGTTTCTGATTTGTTGTAAATCGGTTTGCATCGACATATTCCTAATTTGTCACAGATCAACAATTATCCGCTGCCACCGGTCGTTACCAGCGGTAGTGAGCGTAGGCTTTGTTAGCCTCGGCCATTCGGTGCATTTCCTCTCGGCGCCGCACGGCTCCGCCCTCACTGTTGGATGCATCCGTTAGTTCGTTAGCTAACCGCTGGACCATACCGCGCTCACCACGGTTGCGGGCCTCGGCAACTAGCCAGCGGATGGCCAGGGTCAACTGCCGGCGCGGGTTGACCTCCATCGGCACCTGATACGTGGCTCCCCCGATACGCCGGGGCCGTACCTCCAGAGTGGGTATAACATTGCGTACGGCCCGCTGGAAAATCTCTAACGGATTTTGGCCAGTACGCTCGTGAATTTGCTGCATAGCCCCGTATAATATCCGTTCGGCAGCACGCTTTTTGCCATCAACCATTAGTCGGTTGATGAAACGGGCGACTACTTCACTGTCAAAAACGGTGTCGGGAGCCACTTTCCGTGGCGCCACTGCTCCTTTTCTGGGCATCGGTATCCATCCTTACACACAAATATGAACGGCAGACCGGCTTAAGTGACTCTCCTGGCTACCTGGGTGGCTCTCACCAGGAGGTTACTCCGATTTCTTACTACCATACTTGGACCGAGCAGTGCGGCGACCTGCTACTCCAGCGGCATCCAATGTACCTCGGATCACGTGATACTTCACTGCGGGCAAATCCTTGACTCGCCCGCCGCGGACCAATACGACCGAGTGTTCCGCCAGATTGTGACCCTCGCCAGGGATGTAGGTGGTAACTTCCTGGCGATTGAACAGTCGCACCCGGGCGCACTTACGCAACGCCGAGTTGGGCTTCTTAGGCGTCTGAGCCCATACCCGCGTGCATACCCCTCGCCGCTGTGGCGCTCCGTCTATCTGCCTGGCTTGGCGCTTTAGCGCATTCCAGGAAACCTTCAAGGCCGGCGTCTTGAGTTTCTTTTCCTTTTTCTCGCGTCCCTTGCGCACCAACTGACTAATCGTCGGCATTCAATTCACTTCCTGTGTCGCTGGTAATTCTGTATCCCGGGATGGTTGCTTACGGATTGTCTGTATACTATAGGTCGGACACCTGGGTGCCCTGTCCTTAGGGCATAAAAGAACCCCTCACCTGTGGCGGGAGGGGCCGCTTTTACTGCTTCAAACACAGAAACTACTAATGCAGCATCGGAGGTTTGCTAATCAGCTCCCGCCTCCTTCGTTAGTGATTGGTGCCCTCGTCGGTGCCATCACGCTGGTGCGCCGTCCCCCTCGGGCTTTTCAGACCAGCACTTGATTGCCACCAGGACGATTTAAGTATAACAGTTATAAGCGACGTTGTCAAGACCCTGCGTGCTGATTTCCGCCTGCAATTGAGTAGCAGACTTATTTGCTACTCCTCATCTTCGCTCTCCTGGTCCTCTTCACTACTTTGTGGCTGTACCTCGCCGGAATTGTCCTGCCCAAGCGAATCCGTGACCATAGTTACTTCTCGGGCGGTCTCAATGTCTTCCAACAATTGCTGCATAGCATCCTTTTCTTCGCTAACTGGTGTCGGTTGGGAGAAAGCCCGCTCCCGGACGTCCTCTGAGTAACTAACCTGTCGGTCCCGATGTTGGGGCATACCGGTGCCGCCCGGGATGAGCCGGCCGATAATAACATTCTCCTTAAGCCCCTCCAGAGAGTCGCGCTTGCTCTCGCAGGCGGCTTCAGTTAGCACCCGGGCAGTGCGCTGGAAACTGGCCGCCGACAAGAAACTCTCTGTGGCCAGCGAGGCCTGCGTAATACCTAACAAGATTGGTTTAGCACTGGCCTGGCGACCGCCCAACTCCTGTATGCGGGCATTCTCGGCCGCGAAATCGAATTTATCGACGATTTCACCGGGCAAGAAGCGCGTATCAGCGTGGTCAATGATCTTGCGCTTCTTGAGCATCTGACGAATTATAACCTCGATGTGCTTGTCGTTGATGGTGACCCCCTGGCTTTGGTAAACATTTTGTATCTCCCGCAGCAGATATTGCTCTACCCCGCGAATACCTTTCATCTCCAGAATATTCTCGGGATCCACCGGCCCGCGCGTCAGCGGATCGCCAGCCCTAACCTCGGTGCCTTCGCGGACATACAGTTCTCCGCGATGCGGCACTAAGTGAGAGATACGAATCGGCACATGAGTTACCCCTGCCTCGCCCAGACGCGTACGCACGTTCTTGAGCAACTTATTGCCCTCCCTGGCCAATAGTTTGCCATCAGGGCTTTGTACGTCTTCAGCTAGGCGCTCTCCCCGGATAATGCCAACGTCGTCGAGGGGTTGTTCAGAATGAATAGCAACAGTGCGCAGACCCTTGGTCTCAATCTCCGCCACTACGCCATCCACTTGGGCGGTAATAGCCTGGCCCTTAGGAGTGCGGGCCTCGAATAGTTCCACCACCCGCAGCAGCCCATGCATAGAACTCTCCAATACCTTCAGCATCTCTCTGATTGCCTTGTGCCGGGCGCGCCCACCACCGATTGTATCCAGAGAGACCCGGCCCTGTTCAATGTCTTCGCTGAGGCTATGCAGCGCCTGTTGTTTGCGCTTTTTGACATCAGCGACCCCGGTAATATACTCGCCGGCTACCCCTCCGGTGTGGAAAGTTCTCATAGTCAACTGCGTTCCGGGTTCACCAATAGACTGAGCCGCAATTATGCCGATGTTAGTACCTATCTCCACTTGCTTGCTGCGAGCCAGATCACGACCATAACATTTCGCACACACCCCGTCACGCAACTCGCAGGTCAACGGCGAACGGATGGTCACGACCTTTAAGCCTGCCGCTTCTATGGCCTGAGCGGCTCGTTCGCCAATCTCTTCACCCGCGGCTGCCAAGACCTCGTCGGTTTGCGGATGCAATATGTCGGTCGCGGCGCTGCGCCCGACAATACGCTGCGCCAAGGTCTCGATTACCTCGTCATCGCTCGGCGGCAGCTCTGCGTCGCAGTATTGACAGACTCCCTCGCGGTGTCGGTCTTCCTGCCCACAATGGGGACAACGCGATTCCCAGGCATACATCGCGCTCACTTCAATCCCGTCAGTAGTACCACAGTCTTCACCGGCAATGATTACATCCTGAGCCACGTCCACCAGCCGGCGAGTCAGGTAACCGGCGTCAGCAGTACGCAGTGCCGTATCGGCTAGGCCCTTGCGAGCGCCGTGAGTGGAGACGAAATATTCCAGAACATTGAGCCCCTCGTGGAAATTACTGCGCACCGGTAAGTCTTCAATCAACCGCCCAAACGGATCGCTCATCAGGCCCCGCATACCCGCAATCTGGGAAATATGGGAGCGATTAGCTCTCGCCCCGGAATCTACCATCATCCAGACAGAGTTGAACGAACCGATATTCTCCAGGATATTGGTAGCGACGTCCTCCCGTGCCTTTTGCCACAACTGCAATAGCAACTGTTCCCGCTCATCTTCGGCGATGACCCCATCGGCGGCCAAGTTATTAATTCGCCGGACTTCCTTTTCAGTTTGGGCAATAATGTTCTCGCGGTCGGTACGGATCTCGGTGTCCGCTAACGATAGGCTCACCCCAGCGCGGGTGGCGAATTTGAACCCAATTTCTTTTATGTCGTCCAATAACTGGGCAGTACGCTCCTGGCCGTAGACATCGTAGCACTGCATTACAAGATCAGATAGTTCATCCTTGGCCAGGACATGGTTGACATAGGGGATATCCAGTGGCAGATAGTAATTGAATAGCACCCGGCCTACGGTTGTGTCAACGAGTTTACGTTCCAGCCGAATACTAAAGTTACAATCCACCGGACACCAGCCCTGCCGGCAGGCCGCCACGGCCACCTTCTGGGCCCGGGTTTGAATCCATTCGTTCTTATCAGCCGCCAGAAGCCACTGAGTTGCCCTACTATCATTGACCTCGGCCATGATCTCCTCGGCTAACTTGAATTCCACGGTGCGCCGCTGGGCCGGATGCTCATCAGCGACCGCCACAGCCATGACATGGCGCAATTGCGCTGTTAGCTGTTCGTCAATCTCGATTTCTTCGCCGCTCTCATCGGTGACTTCCACGACAATCTCAGGCACCCGGGCCTTGATATTTGCGTGCAAGTCTGTTTTGCGATGCTCATAGGCGCTGATGACTGCTTCGGAACTCTCGAATATCTTACCGCCTCCCTTCGCGTCAGCACTTTCACTTACCTGAGTCATGTAGTAGCATCCCAACACGATATCGTACAGTGGTTGAGCAATGAGGCTGCCGTCGGCCGGCTTGAATAGATTTCTCGACGCCAGCATCAGCAAGCGGGCTTCGGCCTGACCGTGCATTGACAACGGCAAGTGGACGGCCATCTGATCGCCATCAAAATCAGCATTGAAGGCCTGACAGACCAGCGGGTGAAGTTGGATAGCCTTCCCCTCGGTGAGGATAGGCTCAAAGGCCTGAATGCCCAGCCGGTGCAGGGTAGGGGCTCGGTTGAGCAGTACGGGGTGATCTTCAATAACTTCATCCAGAGCATCCCAAACCTCCGGCTCGCGCCGGTCAACCATTCGCTTGGCGGTCTTGATGTTGGTGGTTACGTTACCCTCCACCAAGCGATTCATCACAAAGGGCTTAAATAGTTCCAGCGCCATTTCCCGAGGCAATCCGCACTGATGCAGTTTCAGTTCCGGCCCAACTACAATTACCGCCCGACCCGAATAGTCTACTCGTTTGCCCAGCAGGTTTTTGCGGAATCGCCCTTCTTTGCCCTTGAGCATATCACTTAGCGACTTTAGCACCCGTCGGTTAGTGCCGGTAACCGGTCGGCTGCGCCGGTTATTGTCAATGAGAGCATCCACCGCCTCTTGCAGCAAACGCCGCTCGTGGTTGACGATGGATTCGGGGGCATTAATCTCCATTATGCGGCGCAGCCGATTATTTCGGTTGATTACTCGGCGATACAGATCATTCAGATCAGAGGTAGCGAAGCGACCGCCATCCAGTTGCACCATGGGCCGCAACTCCGGCGGCAATACGGGGACAACCGTTAGGACCATCCATTCAGGGCGATTCTTGGAATTACGGAATGCTTCTACTACCTTTAAGCGCTTGACCGCCCGCTTGCGCCGCGCCCCGCCGTACTCTTCAATCTCCTTCCTCAATTCGCGGGCCAATTCATCCAGGTCGATTTCGGCCAGTATCTCCCGAATCGCCTCCGCCCCCAGCCCCGCCTGGAATAAATCTTCGAAATTGCCGGCCAGGCGTTGTTGGCAGACTTCGGCTGCCGCGGTCAACTGACGGTATTCTATCTCGGAGATTAATTGCTTAGGGCTTAATTCAAATAACAACTCCAGTCCGTCCTCTAACTGTTGTATTCGCTCAGCCGCAACCTCGTGCTGTTGCTGGATGCGCTGGCCTAACTCTTGCTCATCAATAACCTCCGGCAGGCCCACTTCGCCATAGTCCAATTCTACTAACTCGTCCTGCCCTTCTTGGTGGTTGGCTGCCGCCTCGGTCTCAGTGGCAGCAGTTGGCGCCGCCTGATTCTCGAGGCCTGCCTCGTACCGTTGCCGCAGTTGCGCGATAACCTGGTCACGATCCTGGGTGATAGCGTCTTTCTGCTCCTCTATCGCCAGCCTAATCTCGTCACCGTGTTCATCCAGTTTTTCGTAGTTGACATCAATGACGATGTACGAGGCGAAATAGACGACCTCTTCCAATAACTTGGCGGACATATCCAGTAACAGACTGATGGGGCTGGGTACGCCTTTCAGATACCAACTGTGGCATACCGGCGACGCCAGAGCAATGTGGCCCATTCGTTCCCGCCGTACCTTCCGCCGCGTAACTTCTACCCCGCATCGGTCGCAGATAATGCCCTTGAACTTGACTTTCTTATACTTGCCGCAGTGGCATTCCCAGTCCTTAGTAGGGCCAAAAATGCGTTCGCAGAACAGCCCGTCCTGCTCTGGTTTATAAGTGCGGTAGTTAATGGTCTCAGGCTTTTTCACTTCACCGTGGGACCACTGTAGGATCTGCTCTGGTGAGGCCAAGCCAACGGTAATAGCCTCGAAATCCGTAGTAGTTTCAGCCAACTATCTCACCTGCGCATAATCAATATTGAGTTATTACTACCGTAGTGGTTGTACGGTTGTCTCAACACCAGCCCGCTTGTCACTGAATGGCCAACAACCTCAGGTGCTACCGGGCCAGTGACGAGTTTTGTCGTTGTGCATCTGAGAGATTAGTCTACCGGAAACCATCACTATCGCTGTTGAGGTCTACTGTCTGACCATCGGTGGCCTCGACCTGTACGTCTAACCCCAGACTCTGCATCTCCCGCACCAATATCTTGAAGGACTCGGGAATCCCTGACTCGTTGATGTTCTCATCTTTGACAATAGCCTCGTAGGCTTGCACCCGGCCTTGCAGATCGTCGGACTTGATGGTCAACATCTCTTGGAGCGAATAGGCTGCACCGTAAGCTTCCAGCGCCCACACTTCCATTTCTCCGAAGCGTTGTCCGCCCATTTGGGCTTTACCACCCAGGGGCTGCTGAGTAATTAGCGAGTAGGGTCCGGTAGAGCGGGCGTGAATCTTATCTTCGGCCAGGTGATGCAACTTGAGGATGTACATATGCCCTACGGTTACCGGCTGATTGAGGGCCTCACCCGTGCGACCATCATACAGGACTGCCTGCCCGGTCTGTGGATCAAGTTCCACCGTGCTGTAGGCATTGTTAGTAGCCTGTTGAACGATCAACTGTCCGACTTGGCCAGCGGCAGCCTGCTCCCAGTCCCGGGGGCCAATCCCCAGCCATTCGGCCAACGGTTCCAGGTCTTGTTTGTTATGCCGGTCAATCTGTCGGGTTATCTCGGCCTGCAGTTCCTCCAACTCCGAGCCTTCAAACTCACTGAGGTCAATGATACTGTCAAAGCGATTTAGTTCGTGTTGTGCGTAGGCCTTCAGACTCTGATAGTGCAGTCTTTCTTCTACTAAGTGCAAGCCCTCTCTAATCTGGTCAGCCGAATAACCCTCAAAAACCGGACACACAAAGTCTCGCTGGAGGTAATGAGCCACCTCGCCCAGATGAGTCTCCAGAATCTGGCCCATATTCATCCGTGACGGTACACTCAGGGGATTCAGACAGATGTCCACGGGCGTACCATCAGCCAGGTGAGGCATATCTTCGATCGGCAATATATTGGCAATGACGCCTTTGTTGCCGTGGCGACCGGTTAGTTTATCGCCCACCATAATCTTGCGCCGCTGGGCCACAAATACCCTCACCATCTGATTGACGCCGGGCTTCAGTTCGTCGGCAGGTAATTTCTCCAGTCGCCCCCCACAGCGTACGCATTCCAAATGTTCGATAGGTTTGCCATAGGCAAACTCGACCTCACACCGCTGGCAGCGATACCGAAAGCGGGAGAATACGTGAGTATTCATAACCACGCCTCCCTCGCCATAGGGTACACGCAGAGATACATCGCGCATCTCCTCAGCCTTCTTACCGAAGATGGCTATCACCAACTTCTCTTCGGCCGTGAGTTCAGATTGACCTTTGGGCGCGATTTTGCCCACCAAAATATCCTCAGGTCCCACCTCAGCGCCCGCCCGTATTACTCCATCTTGATCCAGGTCCTTGAGCGCTTCGTCGCCGACATTAGGAATATCGCGGGTAATCTCCTCAGGCCCCAGTTTGGTATCCCGCGCCTCACACTCATACTTCTCAATATGAATGGAGGTCAACACGTCGTCCCAAACGAGACGCTCACTGATGAGGATAGCATCCTCGTAGTTGTATCCCTCCCAGGGCATGAAAGCAACCAGGAGGTTTTTGCCCAGGGCTAATTGTCCGTTATGGGTGGCCCCACCGTCTACCAATATCGCTTCTTCCTTGAAACTGTCTCCCGGTGCCACTGATAGTTTCTGATTGGTGCAGGTGCCCATATTGGTGCGCGCGAACTTCTGCAAGCGATATTCCTCTTCGCCGCCGTCCTCATACTTGACCTTAATATGTTCTCCGTCCGCTTCCAGCACTTCCCCGTCCTGCTTAGCCGTTACTACTGCCCCCGAATCCCGGGCCGCCGCCTGTTCCATCCCCGTTTTGATCAGAGGCTGCTCGGTGGTCAGCAGCGGTACAGCCTGCCTCTGCATATTTGAACCGGCCAGGGCCCGCACCGCGTCATCATTTTCCAGAAAAGGAATAAGTGCTGTGGCTATTGAGAAGACTTGCCGCGCTGATAGGTCGCGATAGTCCACTTCCTGGGGAGAAACCCGGGGAAAAGTGCCGCCCCGGCGGACTACGATTCGTTCGTTGGTGAACTTGCCGTTCTCATCCAGTGGTTCGGAACTGGTGGCAATATTGTATTCTTCTTCCTCCGCTGCCGTCAGATACAGTACTTCGTCGGTTACCCGACCATTGACCACTTTGTAATAGGGTGTCTGTATGAAGCCAAACTCATCGAGTTTGGCGAATAGTGCCAGGTAACCGATCAGGCCTACATTGGGGCCCTCAGGAGTCTCTATGGGACATATTCGCCCGTAATGGGAATGGTGTACGTCGCGGACCTCCAGTTTGGCACTCTGCTTAGATAGTCCGCCCGGACCCAGGGCGGAAAGCCGTCGCTTGTGGGCCAACTCGGCCAACGGATTGATCTGGTCCATAAACTGCGAGAGTTGACCGCTACCGAAGAAGCTGTTGATTGCTGCCGTGATGGGCTTGATGGTAATGACGGCTGCTGGTACCATCTCCTCGGGATCCAGGCTGGTCATACGCTCTTGGGCTACTCGTTCCATTCGGAAAAAGCCTGTCTGCAATTGTGCCTGCAATAGTTCCCCGACCGGGCGCACCCGCTTATTCTGCAGGTGATCGATATCATCCACACTCCCCTGGCCCGCGAAGAGTTTAAGTAGATACTCAATAATACCCAGGATGTCAGCGCGAGTTAGCCGCCGGACGTCACCCGGTACCTCCAGTCCTAACTTCTGATTTATCTTGTGCCGCCCCACCTTGCTCAAGTCATAACGCTTAGGGTCAAAAAAGTAGGCCTTGAGTAGCCCGGCAGCGCTGTCTTCAGTGGGCGGATCCCCCGGCCGGATCTTGCGGTATACCTCCAATAGGGCTTCCTGGCCGCTGTGGGTGTTATCATCTTGCAGAGTGACGTGTATTTGGTAAGGTACTGCTATCACTCGCAGCCGCTTGCGGCCCATCTGGTGCATGACCTTGGCGGCTTTCTCCGTAATGTCTTTATAAGGTTCGACAAGGGACTCGCCTTCCGGACCACTTATTGTATCTAAAGCGTAATAAACATCGTGGGTCTGTACCCGAGGCATTGCCTCGTCCTCGTGGTATGAGAAGCTATTGACCAACTCTTTTACTTCCGGTCGCTGGTGCTCTCCAAAATACTCCAGAATTTCCATATCCGTCCCAGTGCGCGGCGTGGCGGGGGCCTCAGTGCTCTCTTCAAACCAGTCTAATGCTCTCAGTAGAGTCGTAATGGGCAGCCTGCGGGTCTGGCCGATCTTGGCCGTAATGGCCCCTTTAGCGGCCGTGTTTATCTGTATCCACACTCCTTGACTAGGGATAATCTGGGCCGTGTATAACACTCGTCCCGCCGAGTCAATAGTGTCCTTGAAATAGAGTCCTGGCGAGCGGGCCAACTGACTGATAACTACCCGCTCAGCGCCGTTGATGACAAATGTGCCGCGGTCGGTCATCTCGGGAAGTTCCCCCATGTAGATTTCACTCTCTTTGATCTCCCCAGTTTCCTTGTCGACCAGGCGCACCTTGGCATACATGGGCACCTCGTAAGTCAAATCAGCCTCTTGGCACTCCTCCACATTACGTTGAGGTGGACCAATGCGGTAGTCAAGGAACTCTAAACTCAAATTCCCGGTATAATCCTCAATAGGGCTGAAATCCTCAAATAGTTCCCGCAGACCCTCGTCTATGAACCACTGATATGAATCAGTCTGGACTTCAATAAGATCCGGCAGCGGAAGTAGTTGATCACGGACTTCAGATTGACGCTGGAATTGGGCTTGTGACTCCCCCATCTACGAGGCTCTCCTTCTTTCAGTCGGTATTAGTGCGGCAATAATAATACACATAATACCCCTTCCAGGACAGGCCCAACTGAAACCACGTCCCGTGCCAAAGGGTACCTCTTACTGTGGAGCTATGACCAACGGAGTTAGTTTACGATGTAGTGGCGTTCCTATTTGATTACCCACAGAGATGGATAGTATACACTTTATTGGTTTCCTTGTCAACCCCCCTGCTATTTTCCTTCCCCCGCCTTTTGGGGAAAGTCAGCCGAGGCCCAGAAGTCCTGACTATTCGGGCCTATGGCGCCAGCTTTTTTAGCAGCGACTCCAGATGGGCGCGCATCGCTTGATGCTCCCCGTCCTGCAACCACTTGCGCACTCGTGCTTCCACCGGCTTGGCTCTACGGCCCAGCTTGTCCAACAGTTTGGCGGCGTAAGGTTGGCCATATTTCTCATCTCCGTCCCAGAGCAAATTAGTAAGCGCCTCCAGGTCAGATTGCTCACCCCGTATGCAGAATAATGCGTACCAGGTGTAGGCATTATACCAATCGGTGCCCTCGGCATACTTCTCCAGAGCCTCAATGGCCGCCTCCGCGTGCGGGCCAATGGCCGCCAAAGCCGCTGCCGTGTACGGGGCCTTGCCCTCTTGCTGCAGATAGTATTTGATTAGAGCCGGCACCGCTGCGACCGCTCCGGGGCCAATGCCCGTCAGGGCCGTGATAGCGGCCCGCGCATACTGCTCTGCCTCGAGCAGCGGAGCCAGGTCGGGGACTGCGGGCTCGGCGGCTGCTCCCATCTTCCCCAGACCCTGGCCCGCCGCCAATACCACCGCCGGAGAGTCGTCCTGCAGGGCGCGGCGCAGTGGCTCAATTGCCGCAGGGCCAATGCCGCCCAAAGCGTAAGTGGCCCCCAGGCGCATGAAAGCATCCGAAAGTCTTGCTTGCGCGGCGACCGCCGGCACGGCGCTCGCTGCCTCGGGCCCGATTGCCCCCAGGGCCCGCAGGGCTACCAGCCGCACGTCGGGGTCACGCAGCGCCCGGACCAGGGCCGGTACAGCCGGGGCCGCCTCGGGCCCGCGCAACGCCAACGCTGCGGCCGCCGAGCGGCGCGTATGCATATCCGGGTCTGACAGCCCTGCGAGGCACTCGTCCACAGTCTTATTTAAGAACGGGGAAGCCTCAAACTTCGGGATCTTCGAGGCAGCGGGCCAGCGGCGTAACGGGCGGCGTCGTGGCACGCCCAGCTTGGTGATATAATCAGCAGCCCGCGCGCGTAGGGCGTCGTAATCACTCATACTCATCTCCGGGGCGGGATAGAGGAAATAGTCGCGGCCCCCTCCGGCTCGACCGTGAAAGAATTGCCAGTCCACCTCCTGCCGCAATTTATCCAGCCAGGCCCGCGCCTGGTGGGCAACGCGATCGTGCTTGTCGGCGGCCGCCACTGCCTTCTCCAGAAGCTGGAGATAGCAGTAGTCATCAATGCCTTCGCGGCGCCCCTCCCAACTGACTTTGGGCTTGGGCTCCTCATCAACCGGGCGCACGTAATTGTCCCCGGCGTGGAAGTATATCCATTCAAAATTCCCCTTGAGCCCTAGTCCCCAGGTGTACAAGCCGGTGTAGTAGCGGTTGGCCAGCGCATTGCTATGACCAAAGGTGTGGTCATAGGTCCAGACCTCACAGCCCGAACGCTTGGCTTCCTTGAGCATCTCCGGGCTAATGCCCCCCGCGTAGACCTCCCAGATGTCATGCAGGTAGCCGAGTTGGCTGGCTGCCCGCACGCTCATGGCCGTTATAGTGCGCAGGCTTGACTTCTTCCAGCCGATAGCCCACCGGAAATAGGCGGGGGGCTGATCTACTGATGGCTCATCCTTCAAATAGAGGAGCAATTCGGGGTAGTTGTGCCGGCGCACCCGCTGCCAATACTGCCGGGCGGCCTCCGCCTGGTCAGCCTCATCCAGCCCGGTCACGAAGGTGGTGCTCTGGTGACATCCGACATTGTACTCTTCTATGTGTACAGGAATCCCCCGACGATAGAGTCCTTCTTCCTTCATTAGGCGCAGTTCTTCGTCGGCGGCGGGGTCGAACTTCACCTTGCCTTCGCCCGTCGCGGACTCCTCAACCCACTCCGAGTGGAAGACGTAGACTGACACGCTGGTCATCCCGTGGGCGCGCATATCCCGGTAGACCATTCGCTGGTAGTCGTCGTTGCGCAGCAGCGGGATTACGCGGTAATAATACATTCCGAAGGCAATATCGGCGCGGGGCAGCTCGAAGGGCAGTACAGCCACCGCAAGCTGTAACTCAGTCGGCTCTCGCCCCTGCGCCGTCACGCGAATGGTCCCACGGTGCTCACCGGCGGCGGCATCAGCGGGCGCGTGAAAAGTCAGCCAAAACGCCCGGGTCGTGCCCGGCTCCACACTCTCAATTTCGCTGCCCAGCGGCAGGTACTCGGGCACCATCAAATCCGGCCGGCCCTCAACTTCGTGCCAGTATTTTGTGTACTCAATGACACGCACAGTCACTGGCAAGTCAATATCTACTTCAATCTTGACCTTTTCCAGCGGCTCCTTGCCCTGCATCGCGTAAACACCAATCTGTAGTGGCTCATACTCGTCGCGAGCCAACTGACAACTCACAGTCTCCTTTATCCACTCGCGCCGCGGTACCTGACAGTTGAAAAAGGCATTCAGGTAACTGTCCGAGTAGGCCACATAGCCTTTGCTAAGCTCCTCCGGCGTCCACTGGGGCTCGTCCACCAGCGGGGGGAGTAATTTCACCGGTTGCGGCTGAAGCGCGGCTTGCGCCGTCGGCAAGAAGGTAAGTCCCGCCACCAGGACGGCCGTTATTGTCATTACTTTTCGCATTCTTATCATCCTCCCATTGAAGAATAGACCGGGATTTATCATGTCCCTTCTTAGTTGTTGTAACATTCCTTGTTCGATGCAAGGATTCCTGGGCATGCACAGTTGCTTGGTTAACTCTCCAGTTCAAACGAATACAACTGAGCATTGCGCATGTAGAAGCGCAGTTTCCGAAAATCCGCATACGCAGCGTCAGGATTGTCCTGCCAGGAGACCGTATGGCGTACTGAATCGCCGGTGAATCTGTCGCAGTCCTCCCGACTATGCCCGGTCACTACTTCATCGGCCAGGTCTACCATCTCCACTTCAATATACCCGTCCTCGCCGCAACAAGCGTTAATAACCAATTTCTCGCCGGCCGAGTGGAACGGTTGGGTAACAAAGATGCCTTCCCGGACACAGTCGGCATCCAGCGAACAATAACCGTCCTTGCGCAGTTTAGCCAGGCCCAGAGAATAGGCCACCTCACCCATGTCCTTCGCCTCGGGCACGTCCAACTCCTCGTAGATACCTCGCATCCACCAGTCGTGATGATTCCTGGCTCCCGCGAAGAAGACATATAGTTCGTCGCCCACTTCCACCGGTACGCTTGGTACGGTTATCATAAACTCGTTCCAACTTCCTGGCCCCCCACGACGGATGTAAGGTTGCCGGTGCATCGCCTGGCGCCAGTTTTTTCCGTCGCGGCTGAAGACCAGGCGCACATCCATAGTGTTCTCTACGGCGTGTAAGGTATTGAGTATTCCCATGCGAAATTCGCCAGCCTGCCATTGCGCCAGTCCATAGTAGGCATCATCCAGGTTATCCTCTTCATCGGGTGCCAAAATCAAGTAGGGCTCACGCCAGTGCAAAAAATCGCTGCTCTCGGTCTGCCACACGCGGCGCTTGTTGCTGGCGCTGATGGCCTGCGGAAAATACGGCCTTATGAAGCTATCAGTGCGCGGGGTGCGCGGATTCAAGGGTGCGGCTGTCATACGTGGATGGCGAACTGCGGCCACGTATTGGCGAGCATCTGTGTTACAACTCATAATATAGACGTCGCCCAGGTGCGGCCCGCACCGGCCGAACTGAGGGCGTTGCTGATAGGGCGTCCAGTGAATACCGTCGGCCGAGTGTGCGGCCCCCACACCACTCCACTGCTCGGCGCGCTGCTCATAGAGGGTTTTGAAGCGCTTAGCCGAGTCTTCTTCCAACGGGTCGGCGATGACCGAGCAGCAGTAGATAGAATGTTGGTCATCACCCAAGCAGATGTTAGTATTGTAACCGTCCTCGTCAACCAGGCCGAGGCCCGGCTTTTCCCAGTGGATACCATCCGTTGAGTAGGCGTATAACAGGCGGAACCGCGACATCTGAAGCCCCGAGAGCGTTCCCCCGCCTCGGGCGCAGGCCTCGGGGTCAAAAACCCAGTCGGTATACCAACACTTGAACAGATCATCCGCCGGGTCACGCAACACAGACCAGGTAATGCAACTGAAGTAGGTAACATGTTCCCAGGGCTGGTCACTGACAATTATTGGGTTTTCGCTGATCGGTTCGGGCCGATGCCAGCGGCGAGTTACATCCTGGACACTCTCAATTATCATATTGTCCAGAAATAACTGCCGAGTCCCATCAATGTAAAGCATACTGCTGTCGTAACGGTACATCATCGTGTCCTCTCCTTATAATATAATGTAGTCGTTTTACTGTATCAATCAACTTCCCTATTGATGTCCCTTTCCCTTCCAATGAAAGATCGACATCGTCGGGAGTCGGAAAAATCGCACTGGCATCCGCCTTGACTTACCTCTCCAATTAGAGTATTATTATTGGCAGTCTTCAGCGCAGAGTGCTAAATAGACCTTTGGCATCTTCTCAGTACTTATAGGAGGTGTAACGTCAGGGGCGTTGAAGATACTTGGCGACCGAGCGCTGGTTAAGGTAGATGAAGCCCAGACCACCGAAGGAGGAATATATCTGCCCGAATCGGCTCAGGAAAAGCGGCAACGCGGGGAGATAGCAGCAGTGGCAGAGGGGAGCCGACTGGCGGATGTGACTGGCGAGGAGAGGCCGCGTATTACACTCTCTAATCACTGTTACACGGCGGGCGTAGTGTGGGCGATAGGCTACCTGGACGTATTGGGCACGGAGAGATGTATAGTTTGTTGTTAATCAAAGGAGGAATAGTTAATTATGGCTCCTAAACAGATATTATATGACGAGGAAGCCCGACGTGGATTGGAACGCGGGGCCAATGCTGTAGCCGACACCGTGAAAGTTACCTTAGGCCCGGCCGGTCGCAATGTACTGTTAGAGAAGTCATTTGGGTCGCCGACCATTAGCAAGGATGGGGTAACTGTCGCCAAGGAAATTGAACTGGAAGATCGTGTGGAGAATACCGGTGCTCAACTGCTGGTGGAGGTTGCTTCGCAGACTAATGACGTGGCCGGCGATGGCACCACCACTGCAACGGTTCTCGCCCAAGCAATGCTGCGCAGCGGCCTAAAGACAGTGGCCGCCGGAGCCAACCCTATGCTCATTAAGCAGGGCATTGACAAAGCAGTCAAGGCTGTGGTAGCAGCGCTGCGGGGTATGGCCATTGAAGTCAGCACTCCCGAGGAGATGGCGGCAGTAGCGTCCATTGCCGGTAATGACCCACAAATCGGGGCGATAGTGGCTGAGGCAATGCAGGAGGTGGGCAAAGATGGGGTGATTACGGTGGAAGAATCCCGGGGGGTTGAGACTACCCTGCAATTGGTTGAGGGCATGCAATTTGACAAGGGCTATATGAGTCCCTACATGGTCACCAGCGGCGAGACTATGGAGGCGGTATTGGAAGAACCGTACATCCTGCTGTGGGAGAAGAAAATCAGCACGATCAGCGACTTGGTGCCTGTATTAGAGAAGATCGTGCAGGGCGGCCGGCCTCTACTGGTAATAGCCGAGGATATTGAAGGGGAAGCCCTGGCGACACTGGTCGTCAACAAGTTGCGCGGGGCCCTGAACGCGGTCGCCGTCAAGGCGCCTGGGTTTGGCGACCGGCGCAAGGCTATCTTAGAGGATATGGCCATCCTCACCGATGGCACTTTCTTGTCGGAAGACTTGGGGGTGAAGTTGGAGAATATCACCTTGGATATGCTGGGCCAGGCGGGCAAGGTGGTGGTGACTGCTGATGATACGACTATTATTGAAGGTGCCGGCAGTGCCGACGCCATTAAGGGCCGCATTGACCAACTCCGTACAATGATTGAGGAAAGCGATTCTGACTATGATCGGGAGAAACTTGAGGAGCGCTTGGCCAAACTATCCGGCGGAGTGGCAGTTATTCAAGTAGGCGCGGCTACCGAGACCGAACTGAAAGAGAAACAGCACCGCTTTGAAGACGCCCTATCGGCTACCCGCGCTGCCGTCGAGGAAGGTGTGCTTGCTGGCGGTGGTGCCAGCCTCATTGATGCGCGGTCGGCCCTTGATAAAGTGAAAGTCGCTGATGAAGACGTAGCAATTGGCATCAATATCGTCCGCCAGGCCTTGTCAGAGCCGGCTCGGCAGTTAGCCGAGAATGCTGGTTTCGAAGGCTCTATAGTAGTCCAACGCATAGGTGAGGCCGATATTGGTACTGGCTTTGATGTGCTGACGGGCCAGTATGTTAATATGGTAGAGGCTGAAATTATTGATCCGCTCAAAGTAACCCGGGCGGCGTTGGAGAATGCCGGCAGCATTGCCGGAATGCTTCTGACTACCGAGAGCGTGCTGGCTGATATTGAGCAAGAAACGAAGGCTCCGGCTGGCATGCCCGGCGGCGGTATGCCCCCAGGCGGCGGTATGCCTCCAGGTGGCGGCATGCCCGGAATGATGTAAGATAAGTAAGCGCTGAACTGAAGTAGGGCAGAGGTCCAGTCGGCCTCTGCCCTTCTTTATGTTTAAGTACCTGCGTGATATAATAGGCATACAATAAATGGATAATGTTAAGGTGTTCAGACTGGTCGCTGCCCTGGTAGGAATAGTTGCCGTCAGCTTGAGCAGTTGCGCGGTAAACCGGCCCGCTGGGCCGGTACTGGTAGTTTTCCGCTATGATGATTACCGGGCCGGTCCGGCGCAGGGCTCTGACCAGCGTTGGCTGGTAGACCGGGGCGTAGTGGAAGCCTTCCGCCGTCACCAGATACCCCTCACCGTGGCTGTGATACCTTATGCCAATGATGTGGAGCCCTCAGGGCGGCTGAGGCCACTGTCTGCTGACACTCGCCGCTGCCAGTTCCTGCATCAGGCAATGCAGGACGGACTGGTTAAAGTTGCCTTACACGGTTACAGTCACCGCTATCTGACACCACAGGGGGAGTTCCCGGGCCTGCCCGAGTGTGAGCAGCGCCGGAGGTTGCTGGCGGGTAAGCGTGAAGTGGAAAGTTCCCTGGACACAAAGATTACCATATTTGTGCCTCCCAACAACGCTTACGATGCGACTACACTTAAGTTGTTGGCGCAGGCGGGCCTCTCAATCTTATCGGCTTCAACGACAAGCCCGGTAAGCAATGATGATTTGGTCTATCTGCCGGCTACGACCCAATGGTGCCAACTAACGGAGGCTTTGACCTCAGCAGCGCAGTTCCCCGGCCCATCGTTGATTGTAGTTATGCTGCATCCCTTTGATTACCAGCCCGAGGGCACTCGCGAGCAAGTGCGCAGCCGACTTGCACAATTAGATGAGGCGTTAGACCGCGTTAAGAAAATGCCTGGCATCCACCCGGTGTCACTTCAAACTGTGGCTACAGAATATCCCCAGATAGGCCGGGCCAGCCACCTGGTCAGTTGCCGGCGCGCGCGTCCACTTTATTATGTAAACGGCCTGGGGCCCCTACTACGCATAATAACGGGAGGGCGCTCGCGGTGGGTCTACTGGCCGGAGAACTACTACAAGCAGTTAATACCGTTCGCCTATATCCTAATTACAATAGGGGCAGCGTTCGGGCTACTGATGGGATGGATCGGACGCCGTCTGACTCCTCAACGCTCTAAAAGTATATGGCTGCGCCGAGTGGTCGGGGCAATTATTGTGACTACCGCTACCATATATGTGGCGGCTACGCTACTATGCCTTACCGGTGATCAGGAGATAGGATTGCAAGCGCAAATTGGGCTCTCTACTGCGGCGACCTTGGGTCTCTGCCTTCTGGCACCTTGCTTGAGGCGGGGGCCCGTAGCACCTAATCATCAGTAAAGCGGAGGTTGGCCTCCGGGCCCAGGGTCAAGGTGGTATTGGGCGGGAGACGGACCAGATATATGTGCGCCAAGGTACTGACCAAAATGTGCTGGGAGACTGCGCCCGCCGGCAAGAACTGGCGCAAGTCGGGGTCCAGCAATAGTAGATTACGTACCCCGTGCAGGGCCAGAGGCGCTCCAACTCTGGCACTGCTGAGTTGATAGCCGTGATTGGGCGGACCACCACAGCGCTGGGCCAATTCAAGAGGGAATATATAAATAGGTATATGCGGCGCTAAATACATTGCCCAGCGGAAGTCCACCAGCAACTGCTCCGAGTGGGGCTGGCCGAAGATTGAAATACCCGTTAACGCCACGGTATCTGCGCCGCCGAATTGAGTCAGGCGCGCTTTGATTTGAAGCATATCCGCCTCGTGCTGCCGGTCGTTGGCGACTAACACCGACCAGGTGAAAGCACCATTAAGAACAACGATCACCCCTAACAGTCCCCAAAGTTGCGTCTTGGTAAGCCGCTCCGATATCCGTAGCAGTCCGATGGTAGCAAGCAAAACTACTGGTGCTATCAAGACCATCAGATAGCCGGCCTGGGCGAAATGTACAATGAGATAGAAAACCAAGGCCGGCCCTACCCATAGGGCTAAGAACGTCCAGGCGCGCGGCTCGTTCGCCCTACGCGCAAAGTACTGCCTCTTGGCATACAGTACCAGTGGCCAAGCAGCCAGTAAGAGGGCAGAGCCACAGGCGAGTAGAGATTTGCCAAATAGACGGAGCGCCCGTACATTTCCCAGCAAGGGAGAAAACTGCCACACCATCTTGCTCAGTTGTCGGGAAACAGAAAAGTATCTGTCCCACCCCCCCGTGCTGGCGATCATAGGCCACAACCACGCCGCAGTGATTAATCCGAAAAGCACAAGCCCTGTGACTACTTGTGTGCCCTGTTTGCGTCGGACACTCCACAGCCACAGGGGAAGCAAAAACATAGCATCAGTTGGCCGGAACCCTCCGGCGAGGCCCAAAGCAAATGCCGAAGGCCAAATCGGCTCCCTCTCAGTTGTGAGCAGCCGCCAACACAAATAGCCAACCACGGTGGTAAAAAAGCCGGAGACCGCATAAGTGTCGCCGTGAGTAGAGTAGACCCACGCCAAGGGACTGAAGAGAGTGAAAACTGCGGCTCCCAGGGCGCCATACTTGCCCCACAATCTGCCCGCCCACCAAATCAATAGGGCTACGGTCAGGCCGCCGGCCAGGAAACTGAGAGTCACCAATGCGGTGTACGGGCGCAGGCCGAGGTTGGTCAAGAGTTTGGCAGTATGTACATAAAGGTAATAGCCGGGGGGGTGAGGCTGGTGCAGTGTGACATCGTAGTGCAGGATCCCCAGGACATACTGCACACTGTCCCAGGTCGGAGGCAGGTGAGTACGGAAAGGCAAGCGCAGCAATATCCCGCCTATCCCAGCCGCACAAGCCGCGATGGCCAATTGATTGGCGGGTACTGGCCTATTGGCTGGCGTGAGGCCGTTGGTGGTATCAGAGTTGAATCTCTCAGAAGTGGCCTGGCTCACACCTTCACCTCACTCACCCTCTTCGCTTTTCCGGAGTGTTTTCCTCCCTGATATCGTTTGCTACTCTGCGTTCTGGCTGGCGCCCCGCTTCTGTCCCCATATTAGTGGCCGTTGCGTATCTGTGATTATCGGCGGTTTGGTCATCGCTATAAGAAATTTTCCTTGGGCATGTTTAATTGAGATAGTTTTGAGGTATACTGGAGGTAGACGACAGTAATTCGGTAGTACCCCTTGACAATATTTGCGTAAGATGGTATAATACTCATCGTCAACTCAAGATACGCCGCTGATGAGAACCATAAACTCAATACAAACTGAAGGAAAAACAGAGATAATGGTTGTCTCAGTCGGAGAAGCTCGGAGGGAACGACGATGTACGAAGTACTGTTTGTCACAATTCTAAATGCTGGCCTGCTGACTGTCGCTGAGCACGTGATGATTGTTCCATTATCTATTATCGCAGTATGGGCAGGATGGCGAGCGGTCAGCAATGTCCGACGAAGTTGAGGACGGGTCTATGCAGCCGTACCCGGATAACCTTTTTCCACACCTAACCAAGGATGCGCCATATCGGCGAATGGATTACTTACAAACAACCCAGCGAAAGGAGGGGAACACAATGACTAAGGCGATGAAGATGTTGTGGGCTGACGAAGAGGGCCTGACCACGGTGGAGTACGCGCTGCTTCTGGCTCTACTGGTAGTAGCCGCTATCGGGGTCTGGAGTGCCTTCGGGTCGAAGATCCAGAGTTCGGTTAGTAGCTCCTCCAGCGCCTTTGACACTGCTACTGGCACCAGTTAAGAGCGGCCAGACTGGTCAAGGGTGCAAAGCACTGCAAGGGGGGACCGCGGTCGGAGTCGCACACACTACGACCGCGATGAGTAGCCCAGACGAATAAGATAAGGAGGTAGAGAAAGATGCTGACAACCTTGTGGAAAGACGAAGAGGGTCTGACCACGGTAGAGTATGCCTTACTCCTGGCGCTGCTGGTCGTGGCAGCCATCGGAGTATGGAGCGCCTTCGGCTCGAAGGTGCAGAGTTCGGTAAGCAGCTCTTCCAGTGCCTTTGATACCGCTTCCGGTACCAGTTAAGGGTTCGGGAATGGTCGAGGGCAAGAACATCTGAGTCAGACCGCAGTCCCCCTTGATAATATGAGGGTCGCGACAAATAAGCCAAACTAAGCAAAGAGGGAGGTACAAGAAAATGCTAACAACCCTGTGGAAAGACGAGGAAGGCCTGACCACGGTAGAGTACGCGCTGCTTCTGGCGCTGCTGGTCGTGGCCGCCATTGGCGTCTGGAGCGCTTTCGGCGCGAAGGTGCAGAGTGCAGTAACCAGTTCCAGCAGCGCCTTTGATGCCGCTAGTGGCACCTCGTAGTGTCATGACCAAACGTGACCAGTTGGTCCTAGCCAGTTCAGGTGAACCGGGGTTGAATGTCACCACATTCAACCCCGGAGCACCCAATCGTTTGGAGAGACCAGAACGATGTTCGAGACTCTGAAGACACTATACAAAGATGAGGACGCCGTGGCGACGGTAGAATACGCTCTACTGTTGGCCTTACTATTAGCAGCACTGGTCTTCACCTGGCGCGGCTTCGGCTGCTCGGTGAGGACCGTCATATGGCGAGCCTCGAATGCCTTCGACGTGGCTGGCGGTTGAGGGACGTACTGTAGAAAGAAGAAGATGACTTTCATGTGGCGACGACGCACGGCAGAACTAAAAGAAGCAGTTATCGCACAATGTATACAGTACTGTTGGAATCAATGGCAAAAGTTGATGCAGCAGCATGCTATGCACCAGCCTAAAGAATACAGTAAACAGTCACAGATACTGCAATTGCTTCCGATCACACCGGCATTGGGTCGGAGCCACCAACAGCCCGGACAGGTTTGGTTTGCTGAGCAGCACACATAACGCCAGCGAACGAACGCGGGCGAAGCGGGGCGGAGAGGATAAGCGCGAGGGTCACTATCCTCTCTGTCCTGTCAACAACAACTCTAAGGGTTATTACTAATGATAGAACTAATTGCATTCGGTGCTACACTCATTATGGCTGCAATAGCGGTCTATACTGACGTGCGCTGGGGCAAAATCTTCAACGCAGTTACCCTGCCGGGGCTTTTATTAGGACTAATACTTAACTCAATAGCCGGGGGTATGGCAGGATTGGTGGTTAGCGTAGAAGGTATCGCAGTCGGCTTGGGCGTCTTTTTGGTCAGTGCGTGTCTGGGACGAATTTTAGGGGGCGGTGACATCAAATTACTAATAGCGGTAGGCGCGTTGCAAGGTCCGATATTCTTGCTGTGGACAATAGTGGCTACAGCGGCAATAGGGGCGATTCTGGCCGTAGTTACTGCTGTCTACCACGGCATACTAATAGCTAAACTAAGGTCCTTGGTAGCTACTTGTTACTTGCGAGTAGCCCAGAAGGTCCCGATGCAGATGGACCACGACAGTAGCGGTCCGCGACTACCTTACGCTATAGCTATTGCGCTGGGCACGATAGTAGCTATGGCGGTTGTGAAATTGTAGGGAGGGACAGTACAAGGGGATAATGACAATGACTGTGGCAACTTCATCTCATGAAGAAAGTGGTCTGAAAGTACGGCGGCGTACGACTCTGGGAACCGTGACTGTGGAGATGGCCATAGTAGCGCCGATACTGGCCGTGCTGTTATTTGGGATTATTGAGTTTGGTTTGATATTCAGAGAACTTCTCGGGCTGAAACAGGGGGCGCGCGAGGGAGTGCGGGCGGCGGCGGTAGCAGCCAGTACTACTGATATTTGCAACCGCATTGAGGATAGCCTATCGGGCCTGAGTACTGAAGAGTTGCAGATCCAGTTAGAATATCGGACTTACTCGTCCGAGTGGAGCTCGTGGTACACTCTCGGTGACATGAGCAGTGGTGGTTATGTCCAAAACGACGCTCCCACAGGCTCTCAAATCCGAGTACTGGTTACCTACCCTCATCAGTTGGCAACCGGAGGACTGTTTTCTCACCTCGCTGATGAACCCGGTGGTCAGACAATAACGCTCACAGCGCAGATGACAATGCGCCGGGAGTAATGATCAAAGTAGGGGGGACTGTTGTGCTCAATTGGCAAAATGTCAACATCACCGCCGCCACCACGGCCGGGATAGCCCAAGTCCCGGCGGGCCCCGCACGACCTGGTAGACTGTCTCCTCAGAATGGTTCTATGCTGGTATGGACAGTGCTGTTGGTTACTCGCCGTCCGATACAGTCCCTCGAGGTGGGCAATGTTATTGATGATGCAGATACTCATATCATACTTATAAATAGGTATTGGGGAATTTTGAGTTTCCCCCCCGCCCGGGGCGGGGTTGGTGTCACTTTGTCGTGGCCCAGTCTCGCTCCGGGACGCACTTATATTAGATAAAGATTGACACAGACATTAGGCCAGTTATTGGGCTCTATCGTACCTTAGTACTTGACATAGAGGTAACATTGTGTTATATAAAGGAGGAATTGTGGTATAATAAATAAGTACCCAACTACACCGCAACATCTAATGCATAACATAAGGGGGATCGCTCATCATGAAGATGACCCGACGGTTGGCAATAACGATCGCCGTAGTGTGTGGAGTGCTGGCCGCTCTGCTGACTTACTTCTACCTCAGTGGCCTGCAAAAACAGCAAGCACCATCGCCAAAGGTACAAGTACAAATAGTAACGCCAGTCCAAACGATTGAGGCCGGTACGATTATTAAGTCAGAGATGCTCAAAGCACAACAGATATCAGAAGACGAAGCGCCGCCGGGTGCCGTGCACGACATTAGCCAAATTGAAGGTGATATACCGAAAGAGAACCTCCCGGCTGGCCAGCCTATTAAACTATCCCAAATGGCCTCTCAGAGGGGAGGCGTAGACCTCTCGTACGTGGTCCCTGAAGGCATGCGGGCAGTGACGGTAGCTCTGGATCCCATCACTGGTGTGGCTGGTTTCCTGCAGCCCGGAGACCGTGTAGATGTAGTTGCTACTTTTGATGTGGCCAAGACTGTAGTCGCTCGTACTGTATTACAGAATGTGGAACTATTGGCACTGGGTGAGACAACCATAGTTAGCAAGAAGGAGACCGAGGAGAAAGAAGGGGAGAAGAAGCCCGAAGCCAAGGCCCAGCCTAACGCGACCCTGGCCGTAACTCCTGAGGACGCCCAGAAACTAATCGTCAGTGACGCGAAGGGGACGATCCGCCTGGCGTTGCGCCGCAAAGGCGATGGAGAATATCGGCCCCTGAAACCTACCGATATTATCAGCGTTGTCGGAGCCGAGTACCTTGAGAAGGAGGTGGCAGAAGAGCGGCCCCCGCAAGTGGCTGGTGAGCAGCAGCCTATGCCGTCCTTGATGGCTAGGCCCGGGCTAATTGAAGGAGGGCCGACATTAGTCCCAATAGAAGCGAAACAGCCTTCCCGCCCTACTGTCGAGGTCATTCGCGGTCCCGAGCGGGAAATCGTAGCACCATAAGCAGATATAGACGCAGCCCACATCATAAGCGCCAAGGAGGCTGACTAATGATGAAATACACTCGCCAATCAACGCACAATTCAGCAATTCACCCGACCCGGTGCCTTTACCTATGGAGCGTAGTGTTGCTGGCTATGCTGGTTTGGGTCCCGGCCGCCGGAGCCGCCAGCCGTGCCTTAGTTCTCAAGGAGGGGGGCAGCACTGTGCTCCCGTTTCAGCGAATGCACCGGGCGGCAGTGATTGATCCGGCGGTGGCCGATGTGATGGTCTCTTCGCTTAATGAACTGGTGGTTTATGCCAAGCAGCCCGGGCGTACCAAAGTGTACGTGTGGGATAGTCAGGGACGGCACGAATTTGCCGTAGTAGTCACTGCCAGTCAGGAGGCCCAGCAATTAGCCCAAAGACTCCGCCAGATCCTGGGCGACCAGTTCTACTACCGAGTAGTGGATAGCGGGACCCTATTGGTAGACGGACAGGTAGCTGACCAAGGAGAATTAGAACGGGTCAATCGAATAGTTGATGGCCTCGCCGAGCAGGTGGAAGTGATAAACTTGGTCACAATGGAGGGCGCCGGACTCAGTCCCGCTCAGCGGCGTGTCCAGGCTCTGCGGGTGTTGTTGGGGGATAAGTTTACCTATGTGGTGTGGGATAATGCAACAGTATTGATGATGGGACAGGTTGAGACGCAGGCTGAAGCTGACAGAGTGAGTAGGATTGTGGAGGCAGCCAGCAATGAGGTTAAGATCAGCAATCTGGTGACGCTAGGCCCAAACGGGGCCGCGCTGCCGGTAGAGCAGATAGCCATGGCCATTGGACCTGATTACCAAGTGTGGGCGCTCAAGGGGGAGACTGTAGTGGTGGAGGGAGAAGCGCCCGATGAAGTGGCCAAGCAGCGCGTGGACCAACTGTTGGCCGCTTTTGACAAGGAGGCTGAGGTTATCAATCTGGTCACCATCTCCGACCAACCCAAGGTGCCCCTGGCTGCCCAACGGGACCTGCTGCAAGCGGCTCTGGACGACAGGGTGCAAGTGAAGGTAATTGAGGGCAAAGCCTTGGCGGTTGAGGGGACAGTGGCTGACGAGGAAAAAGCCGAGCAAGTCAATAAACTCATCAGCCTATTTGAACCTCAAACGAACATAGTGAACTTAACTTCCATAGCCGACCCCCGCAAGCGACAAGTGCTGGTCCGGGCGAAAGTTGTAGAGATAAACCGAGGTAGCGGGGAAAGTATCGGGATTAATTGGGGGCAAATTGAGGAAAGTGAAGCGTTCCGGGCTCAGCCCTTTGTGGTACAAGTGGAGGACGCCCCCCGCGGAGGTGTTGACCCCATAGGCGCGCAGATAGAAGCGTTAGTGAACGACAATTCGGCCAGAATCCTCTCCGAGCCCAATCTTCTGGTGGATGATGGCGAGGAAGCCTCTATGTTAGTGGGGGGCGAGGTGCCGATTCCGGTACCTCAGGTGCAGGCCGGTGTGGCCACCATAGGTATTGACTATAAGGAATATGGTGTGGTCTTAAAGATTACTCCTGAGATACTGCCGGATGAGAGGATTAGGCTGAGGGTGGTGCCGGAAGTATCCTCAATTGACTTGGCCACGCAAGTGGCTATACAAGGTCTGAATGTGCCGGCCTTCCGAACCCGAAAGACCGATACTACAGTAACCGTTGATAATGACACGCCCTTGATCATCGCGGGACTAATATCGCGTGAGCAGTCCACGGTTGTTAACAAGATACCAATTCTGGGCGACCTTCCCGTCATTGGAAATTTGTTTAAGCACAAGCAATTCCAAGAAGGCAAGACCGAACTGATTATTATAGTTACACCACAAATCATGCAAGGAGGACCGCAGGGAATTCCCGGGGCCACCGAACCGGAGATTACCGGCGATTAGGAGCAAAGACGGTTATGATAAGCCTGCTAATTTCAGAGAACCAACCCGGTCAAGCGCAGCAGCTTGCTGACAAATTAGGGGATAGCGAGGAGATAGAGATAGTAGGCTATGCCCGCGATGGGCTGGAAGTAGCCCAGATAACAGCGCAACTGCGCCCGGATGTGGCGCTAATCCACGCTGACCTGCCCGGGATGAATGGGTTTGAGGCTTGTCAGATGGCGGCGATGGCTTCGCCGGAGACCGCATGCGTAATCCTGCTGGATAGCGGGCAAGAATCTCCGGAGTCCCAGCGCCGGGCTATGCGCGCCGGGGCCCGGGCAGTGATAGTGACCACGACCGCCGCCGATAAGTTGGCGGAGATAGTTCGTGAAGTAGCAGGCCTGAAAGAATGCAAGCAGCAGTCGGAGTACGAGTTGATCAGCGATCCGACTAAGATGCCGGTAACCATTGCAGTGACCGGGGCCAAAGGGGGGATAGGTAAAACTACTATCGCTACCAATATGGCGGTGTGTTTGCAGCAGCAATTCCCGGGGCAGGTAGTTCTCGTAGAATTCATCGGTCAATACGGGGATGCTACTTTGATGTTGGACCTGCCTCAGAGTAGGGGCATTGCGGAACTGGCTTCGTACGATGAGCTTGACCCCGACTTAGTGGAGTCACACCTCCAGCGGCACAGTTGCGGCTTGAAGGTGTTGGCGGCGCCCCGTTCCGGAGGCATCGCTCCCGACTCGGGTGACATCACCATTCCTTATTTGGCTGATTTATTGGGCATCCTACGGCGCAGCTACCGCTTTGTGGTCTTTGACATTCCCCCGTTACTGGAGGCGGTCAGCACCTACATATTCTCGCGGTGCAACTACATAATTGTAGTTACTTATCTGCTGGACTTAGCCGCTATCCGCGACACTACGACTCTGCTGGCGAGCCTAACGGATATGAAGATGCCGCCGGAGCGCGTCAAATTGGTGGTAAACCGTAGTGGTAATAGCAGCCCCTTCAGTCTTTCCGACTTACAGCAGGCTGTCAAACGGCCTCCGGCCGCCCAGATACCTGAAGATGTGGCTACCACCACCGGTGCCCTTAACGAAGGAGTACCAGTGGTGCTTGGAGCGCCGAGGTCGGCAATAGCCAGTGGTATTCGCAAACTCGCACGGACAATAGTTGCTGAATTGCCCCAAGGGGCAGATAGATGAACATCGAGACACTTGCTGAGACACAAGAGATTCAGGATGCCACAGAACTGACTGCGATTGACCGACTCAAGAGGTCAGTACATCGCAAGTTGCTGGCTGAGACCGAGTTCTCGGTACTCCAGACAATGACCCGAGCGCAGTTAGCCGAGCGCATCGCATATCTCACTGAACAGGTAGCGGCTGAGGCAGGATTGTCGCTGGGTTCACGCACTCAGCGGGAGGTCGAGCAACAGGTTGGCTACGAAGTACTCGGCTACGGTCCTATCCAGACCCTTCTGGATGACCCTGATATTACTGAAATTATGGTCAATGGTCCTCAGCACGTGTTCATCGAGAGAGATGGGAAGATTAAACTAACTGACTGCAAATTTGCCGACGATGGCCATGTGATGCGGATTATTGAAAAAATCATTGCCCCTTTAGGGCGCCGATTGGACGAGAGTATGCCTATGGTTGACGCCCGTCTGCCTGACGGGTCGCGGGTCAATGCTATCATTCCGCCCCTGTCAGTGAAGGGGCCGTGTGTAACGATACGCAAATTCGCTGCCGATCCGTTGACCGCCGATGATCTGGTCTCCTTCAGTACTTTGTCCGAGCAGATGCGACAATTCCTGGAGGCGTGTGTGCAAGCCCGACTCAATATCCTCGTCTCAGGGGGGACGGGCAGTGGCAAAACAACCACCCTCAATGTGCTTTCCTCTTTCATCCCTAGCGACGAGCGCATTGTTACCATTGAGGATGCCGCCGAATTGCAGCTGCAACAGAACCACGTAATAACTTTGGAGAGCCGACCACCTAATGTGGAGGGCAAAGGGGAAATTACTATCCGCCAGTTGGTGAGAAACTCGCTGCGCATGCGTCCTGATCGCATAATTATTGGTGAGGTGCGCGGAGCGGAGGCGCTGGATATGCTCCAGGCGATGAACACCGGCCACGATGGCTCGCTGAGTACCCTTCACGCCAACAGTGCCCGAGACGCATTGGCCCGGTTGGAAACAATGGTCTTAATGGCAGGAATGGAATTACCCTCTGAAGCCATACGCAAACAGATTGTTGCCGCTTTGCATATAATTGTACACCAAAGCCGGCTACGGGACGGTTCTCGCCGTATAACCTCCATCACCGAGGTCCAGAGGATGGAAGGTAAGGGCATGGTTATGCAGGACATATTCGTTTTCCAGCGCGAGGGCATTGGCGAGGACGGTAGAGTCTTGGGCAAGCATACCCCCACTGGCGTACGACCCTTGTTTATAGATATATTGGAGGCCGAAGGAATACACTTACCTGCGGACGCATTCGCTCCCATAACTGAACTGAACGAGGAAAGGAGAGCATAATATGAACTGGCTAACAGGACTCACAGCAGTCTTACTAATGGTGGCAGCCGTAGCGATATGGGTGATATATAGGCGGCAAAGTCGCGGTCAGCAGCGACTGGCGGCAATGCATGGCGGCACTGCCAGGAGCTCCTCGGTGAAGCCCTCTGATTTGGGAGCAAAACGGTTGCGGGACCAGGCTCCACTGATAAGTGCCCTATTGCGAGCAACCCCGATGTGGGAAACATTGCAGGTTCAGATACTGCGGGCCGGATGGCTATTGCGCCCTTCGGAACTGATTGCCACCATGGCCGGAGCCGGATTGCTCGGGGTAGCAACGGGTTGGGTGGTTACTCACAGTTGGCTCAACGCGGTGATAATTGGGGCTTTTGCCGCTGCTATGCCGTGGACTATATTGAAAGTGTGCCAGGCCAAGCGGGCCAAGGCGCTCAGCGCCCAAATCCCTGATGCTCTGGATATGCTGACCTCGGCAATGCGCTCCGGATTTACCTTCTTACGGGGCTTACAACTGATCGAGAGTCAGATGCACCCCCCCATCGCCCAGGAATTGGGTCGAGTGGTGGACGAAGTCCAGTTCGGTATGGCCATTGCCGAGGCCCTGGATAATCTGGTAATGCGGACTGAGGATTACGATCTGGAGTTAATAGTAGCAGCGGTGCAAACCCAATTGGAGGTGGGAGGTAACCTGGCTGAGGTCTTGGATAATATCGGTGGTATGGTTCGCGAGCGGGTAAAACTGAATGGGGAACTATCCACGGCTACCGCCGAAGGCCGGCTATCGGCCGGGATCTTGCTTTGCATGCCCTTTGCCATCGCCATTATGGTCAATATACTCAATCCCGGATATATGCGGCCCCTGTTCACTACCAGTCTCGGCTTGGTACTGGTGGGAGTCGGTGGATTCTTGATGCTAACCGGAGCGCTCATCCTCAGACAACTGGTGCGGATTGATATATGAATGCTATTACATTGCCAGTCTCGAATACAGAGAGGGGGTAGCAGCAAATGTTCGTACTAATTGGACTGTTGATTTTCGGCATGATTGCGGCGCTACTCTTTGCTTTCATCGCTGAGAGCCGGGCGGTGCGAGTGCAGGAGCGCGTGGAGGAGGTACAGCAGAGCCAGATAGTGTTACGAGGCACTCCTCTGGCCGACGAGTTGTCCAAGTCAATCTATGAACGCCTGGGGGCACCGGCATTGTACCGGTTGAGAGAGCGGGTGACGGAGATAATGCCTTCTCAGGCAGTCGGCGCTGCCCGCCGTAAACTCGACCGGGCCGGCAGCCCCGCCTACCTTACTGCTGCTACCTTGCTCACTGTGAAACTTTTTAGTCTGATAGGTGGCGGCCTGGCGGCCGTAGCCCTGCTAATTATCTGGGAGGGCCCGCTGTTGACTAAACTCATAATGGCTGGTGCTATATTGGCGATTGGCGCATTGGCGCCAGATTACTTTGTGGAAGGAATGATTCGGTCCCGCCAGGCCCAAATCCGTAAGACTATACCGGATATCATTGACTTGCTGGTGGTAAGTGCGGAGGCTGGCACCGGTCTGGACGGCGCTCTGGTCGTTGTTACCAAGCGCAAAAAGGGTCCTTTACCGGATGAATTTGGTCGGGTACTGACCGAGATGCGTTTGGGTAAGTCGCGGCAGGAAGCGTGGGCGGATATGGCCGAGCGGGTAGGGCTGACGGAGTTGGGTATGTTGGTGGCTGCCCTACGCCAGGCCGAGCAACTTGGAGTAAGTATTGCCAATACCTTGCGTACCCAGGCTGACTCCCTGCGTACGCGCCGTAGTATACGTATCCGTCAGGTGGCAGCCACGTTATCAGTAAAGATGCTGTTTCCTTTGATATTTTGCATTTTGCCAGCACTTTTCATAGTGGTGCTGGGGCCGGGACTGATGACAATAAGTGGCGCGATGGCGACATTGGGGTGGTGAAGGTGGCGATGCCGCTATCGGACAGGGGCCTCATCTAACCATCATGGCAAGATGGGCCTGCGGGGCGGCCTGCGCTAATGTGGCGCGGTTACCGTGGGCCTAATGAACAGGATGATCCGTGAATGTATGAGCCACTAACAAGTAGGAGATTGGCGACAGTAGTGTTAATAGTATGTTGCACTGCCCAACAAATTGAGCGATTCGTTGTGTTTACTATGACTGACCCGTCAGGCTTGTATAGTGAGCCGTCTATTGGGACACAGACGACGCATCACACCGGGCTGACCTGGGGGTGGGTGTGATGACTGAGATGGTAACGAAGAATGACTCGCGGTCGGCCGCTGACTCAAGCCAGATTGGCCAGCAATTGTCCACGCTGGCCACAGCGGTGCAGAGCGTAGAGTCGACGCGTCAGTTGCCGGTGGTAGCTAAACAAATCCTGGCCGGACTGCAGGGCTTGGTGACCTTCGATGTTGCTGTGGCGGCGGTGGGTTTGAGTGAAATTGGCCCGGAACGCGCTACTGCCTCTCAAGGTCTCGATTCGGCAACTGCCGGTGAACTAATAGCGCATCTAACCAATAACGGGTCACTGTACGGACCGGGTGAGGACAATCCACCTATCCTGGTGTCCGACTGGTCAGCCTTCTGGCAGCAACAGGGCCACAAATCTATGCAACAACTGGTGGCTCGGGAGGGTCTACACAGTGGGGCACTACTTCCCCTGACTGTGGGTGGGGAGACAGTAGGGGTTGTGTTCTTTGCCTCACGAGATGTCCGAGACTGGCCGCAAAATATGCAGCAAGTGTTGCAACTCTTCGCTGACGCCGCGGCCTCAGCCATAGCTACGGCCACTCTCTACCAGGATACTCAACGCAGTTCCAACTTGGCCCAGCAACTGCTGAGGATATCCACCGCGATGCACACCGGCAGCGACTTACAGCAGATAATGGAGCGAATTGCGGAGGCTGCGGCCAATATCTATGCGGCTCAGTGCGTGTGGATCGAAATATTAGATGAGGAGCACAGCCAGTTCGAACAGACTTATACTTACGCTTCTGATGAAGACGTAGCCCGCGAAGTATATCTGCACGGGCATGATCTGGCCTGGAGTGCTGTTCAACGAGAAGAGATGCTCCACAGCAACTTTCTATCGGCAGACAGCCAGACCAGATGTAACATTACCGCCTTTCCGTTGCGGGTGGACAGCGAGGTTGTCGGCGTGCTGACTGTCGCTCGGCCGACAGTACAGCCGCCTCTGGGGATTGAGCGCAATACCTTGCAATTATTGGCGGCCCAGGCGGCGGTTGCTATCTATAACGCCCGCCTGTACCAACTGGCCGAGCAGCGCAGCCGCCGGATGGAGGCGGCCGCCGCTCAAGCCTGGGAAGAGGAGGCCCGTGCCCGTACTCTATTTGAAGCCGCTGCTGCAGTGACTGAAACTACTGAATTGCCCGAAATCCTGAGCAAAATTGCTGGCAATGCGGCTGCCAGAATTGGATTTGAGCGAGTACGAATATATCTGGCCGACCATGACAAGGGCGTGCTGTGTGGTGCGACGGAGGCCGAATCGGACCGGGCAATTGTGGATATATCCGACCAGATCTATGCCCTGCGTAGCGGCGAAAACATGCTGGTAGACGCTGCTCTGAGTAGCGCGCCATACATCATATATTCGGTCTCAGAAAAAGAGGACGAAAACCAAGCCGAAGGCGAGAGTGGCCGCTACGAAAGACTTTTCGTTCCCCTTCGGGCCCACGGGACCTTGGTCGGGATAGTGGTGGCCGACAACCCCCGCTCCCAGGAATCCATCTCCCCCCAGCGCACCCGTCTGCTGCGGGCGCTGGCCGGAATGGCCTCAGTGGCCATTGACAGGACTCAGATAGACAGGCTGCGCGAACTGTTCATATCCTCGGTATCTCACGAACTGCGCACCCCTATGGCCTCGGTGCAAGCCTATAATGAATTGCTATTGGACGAGGAAGCCGGGCCCATCAATGAACAACAGCGTGTGTACTTGGACCGGGTTGACCGGGCCTGCCGGAGGATGCGGCGTATCATAGATGACTTGATGAGTTGGTCGCGGCTGCAGGCTGGTGAGATGTCTATTGACGAGCGCGTTACAGACATCAGTGAGTGTGTCAACGCCGTCGCCGAGGTCCTCAGGCCCCAGGCTACCGAGGCCCAGGTTCACCTCCAGGTGCACCTGCCGGAGGAGTCGCTTAAAGTGCTGACCGACGGTCAGCGCGTCGAGCAAATCATTACGAATTTGGTGGATAACGCTATCAAATTCAACAAGGATAATGGCCGGGTTGACATAACTGTGCGTGAGGAAGACCAACAGGTGATAATAGATGTCGCGGACACTGGCCCCGGCATTGCTGCGCCGCTGCAGGGCAGAATATTCGAAGCCTTTAATCGGGGCGTGGGGGACATCAGCCGTCGCACCAAGGGGGTAGGTCTGGGTCTGACTATGGCTTCCCGTATGGCCGAGTATCTTGGTGGACAGATTGCCCTGGCCAGCGAGCCGGGTGTGGGCAGCACATTTTCATTACGGTTGCCTGGTGGTGATCGTGACAAATAGTCTGTGCCAGCCTCGCGCCAACTTCTAAGTGCCACAGATGATAAACAATGCCAGCACATAAATTGCTGATAATTGAAGACGACACCGATCTTGCCGAAGCGATAGGCAAGAAGTTCAGCAATTCGGGCTTTGAAGTCGTATGTGCTACTGAGGGGCGGCACGGAGTACAGTTAGCAGAATCAGAGCGGCCCGATGTGGTTTTGCTTGATTTGATGCTTCCGGATGTAGATGGCACTGACGTCTGCCGGCATCTGCGGCAGCGTTCGGCGATCCCCATAATCATTGTTACGGCTCGTACCGAGGAAGCCGAGCGAGTAGCCGGGCTGGAAATTGGGGCTGATGATTATGTTACCAAACCCTTCAGCCTCAATGAACTGGTGGCCCGAACGCGGGCCTTACTGCGTCGGACGCAAGGGGGGCTGGGGGTTAGAAGTTTAGGTCTGGCTGAACCAAGCGGTGAAGCAGCCCCTCCGGGTCCGTCGCCCGGCGAGGAGTTGTCCGCAGCCGGCATCCGTATGGACGTGGCGGGTCACCGAGTGGCGGTAGATGACCAAGAAGTATCGTTGACTCCCACCGAGTTCCGGCTACTAAAAGCCTTGTTGGAGCATGCTGGCAAGGTCGCCACCCGTCAGCAACTACTGGAGACTGGCTGGGGTTCTGCAGCCGAGGATAGTCACCTGCTGGAGGTGCATATCGCAAATCTGCGGGCCAAAGTGGAAGAGAACCCGCAGAATCCCAAACGAATACAGACAATAAGAGGCTTCGGCTATCGGCTCGGTTAAGCGCCCTCCAGCAGCTCCTTGAAACCCTCCTCATCCAGTGTCTCTACCCCTAACTGGCGGGCTTTATCATATTTGGAACCTGGGTCTTCGCCTACTACCAGGTAATCAGTATTCCCGCTCACCGAAGATGTAACCCGCCCGCCCCGCTGCTCGACCAATCGGCTGGCCTCATCCCGACTGAATTCCGTCAGGGCACCGGTGAACACAAAGCAGAGACCTTCCAGAGTCGGGGTAGTTGACCACATCTGTTCAAATCGTATACCTCGCTGCAGCAGCGCCTGCACCACACGGCGGTTGCGAGGCTCATCAAAGAACTGGCGGATACTGCTGGCTATCTCGGGACCGATTTCGTGAATTGCCACCAGTTCCTCATGGGACACCGCCATAATCGCTGCCAGACTCCCAAAGTGGTCGGCCAATAGCCGGGCTATGTGTTCTCCGACCTGGAATATCCCCAGAGCATAGAGAAAGCGTGGTAGGGTCGTTTGCTTACTGGCTTGTAGAGCATCCAGCAGGTTTTGAGCCGACTTATCCGCCATTCGCTCCAAGCCCGCTAATTGCTCTTTGGTCAGGTCATATAAGTCAGGCAAATGTTTGACCAGACCGGTGCGGACCAGTTGGGCCGCCAACTTCTCCCCGAGGCCGTCAATGTCCAGTCCCTGGCGAGAAGCGAAATGCTGGATGCGACCCTCAATCTGCGCCGGGCAATCAATATTAGGACAGCGGATGATCGGGTCGCCTTCACTGCGAGCGACCGTAGTGCCACAGACCGGGCAATTATCGGGCAGGCGGAACTTCTGCTGGGTTCCGTCACGCTGCTCGGGGATGACCTTGACTACATAGGGGATGACATCTCCGGCCCGCTCCACCAGTACGGTATCGCCGATGCGAACGTCCTTGCGGTCAATTTCGTCCTGATTATGGAGGCTGGCCCGGCTGATGCGGACCCCGCCTATCGGAACGGGTTGCAGCAGAGCTACTGGAGTCAGCACGCCAGTGCGGCCCACACTGACGGTGATCTCCTCAATCCGCGTCGTTGCTTGACGGCCAGCGAATTTGTAAGCCACGGCCCAGCGGGGGCTCCGAGTGCGTACCCCTAACGCTTCCTGAAGGCCAAAATCATTGACCTTGAACACCACGCCGTCAATTTCATAGGGCAACTCGTCGCGCCTGTGGGCCAGTTGCTGATAATACTCCAGACATTCGCTGGCGCTGGTGCACAGAGCATTGCGTTGATCAATCTTTATACCCCACTTCGGCAGGGTTTGGATCACTTCCCACTCGCTGGCGAACTGGTAGCCTTCCACGCGACCGAGGGCATAGCCGTACATATCCAGAGGTCGAGAGGCGGTGATGGCCGAGTCTAATTGGCGCACCGCGCCGGCCGCGGCGTTGCGCGGGTTGGCAAAGGGCGGCTGCCCATCTGCCTCGCGCTGGCGGTTCAATTCCCGGAAGTCGGCCACGGGCATAAATATTTCACCGCGCAGCTCCAGTAAACCGGGCACCGGCGGCGCGTCCTCGGATTGAATTAGCCTCAGTGGTACGCTGGTGATAGTCCGCACGTTATCGGTTATGTCCTCACCCACAAAGCCGTCTCCGCGGGTGGCAGCCACTTGCAGAACGCCGCCCACATAGACTAATTCCACCGCCAGTCCGTCGTACTTAGGCTCAGCGACAAAACTCACCGGCCCTTGGGCTTCTTGGGCGACGGTGTCCAGGAAATGCAGGAAGTCTTCCTCTTCGTAGATGCTTTGCAGACTAAGCATCGGGGTACTATGGGCGACGGTGCCCAGTTCATCCCGGGGCGGGGCACCAACGCGCTGGGTGGGAGAGTCGGTAGTTACGAGTTGGGGAGAGTGCTGCTCCAGTTCCAGTAGTTCGTTGAAAAGTTGGTCATACTCGGCATCGGAGATGACTGGGTCATCAAGGACGTAGTAGCGATAATTGTGATATCGGATTTGCTCCCGCAGCTCTTCTATCCGCTTTTGGGCCTCGGGCTTATTCATTGCGATTCACCTCCCTACAACTGAACAGAGTTCTCGAACTGCTGAGGGCTTTGCCGGGGTTTGAGGCCGCGATGCAGTGCTCGTATCCGCAGCACATCAATAGCCATCCGCAGGCCATCGGCCAGCATTTTCACCTTGGTTTCAGGATCGTTCATCCAGCGCACCGGTACTTGGGCTATGGTATATCCCAGACGCCGGGCAATATACAATATTTCGGCATCAAAGGCCCAGCCAGACAATTTCTGGCGGCTGAATATGTCAGTGGCTGCTTCTCGGGTAAAGAACTTGAACCCGCACTGAGAGTCGGCAATGCCGGGTAGCAGCACCAGGCGAGTAAACAGGCCAAATAACTTCCCCGCATTCTCGCGCCACCAGGGCTGATGCTGCTGTATGATCGAGTCGGGCAACGCGCGCGAGCCGATAACCACCTGGGCCTCTTCTTCCAGAACTGCCAGCAATTCATCAGCCTCTGCAATAGGCGTAGACATATCCGCGTCAACAAAGCCAACGTATCGTCCGGTAGCCGCCAAAATACCCCGTCTAACCGAATAGCCCTTGCCCTGATTGGTCGGATTGCGCAATATTTGCGGAGGCAGGCGTCCCGCCGCCGCTTGCTGGGCTATCTTTGCGGTATCATCGCTGCTGCCGTCGTCCACTACGATCAGTTCGGTGGCAAAATCACGCTGCTGAGTGTAATCCACAATCTGCTGGATACTCCAGCCAATACGCCCCGCCTCGTTATAGGCCGGTATGACAATTGACAGATATGGCTTATCATTAACTGGTGCCACTGCTCAAGCGACCCTTTCATAAGCGTGTAACAAATCGGTGGCACCGGCATCCTGCCGGTGGCTATTTGTCCTCTTCACGGGCTGGAAGCCCGTGCCACTGAGCTTAGTAGTATTAGGTGCCATTAGTCTATGTTATGTCTCCGGGTGTAGATTAGGCCAGTTGACTGAAGTGGGTGTAGTCCACGGCGCCCTGCACTGGCCGGCCCGCAAAGCAATCTCTCAATGCTTGCAGGGTCATCTGTCCGATATTGTGATAACCATAGTAGCCGGCGCCGGCCACGTGCGGGGTCAGATAAACATTATCCAGTTTCCGCAACGGGCTGTCCGCCGCCGGAGGTTCAGGATCCGTAACATCCAGGCACACATTTATCCGTCCATTCTGGGCCTCAGCAATCAGCGCCGCCTCGTCAATGACACTGCCGCGAGCTGTATTGACCACAGTGGCTCTCTGGCGCAGCAGCGCCAGTTGTTCGCTACCTATCATCTTCTCAGTCTCAGGAGTGGCCGGGGCATGCACGGTAACGTGGTCGCTGCGCCGGAAAAGTTCATTAAGTCCCACTTTCTCTGCTCCCAATTGCTCAGCCTCCTGGTCGCTAACGTATGGATCATACAACAGGATAGTCAAATTCCACGGCTGTAGCAACTCAATGACGCGGCGTCCTACCAGGCTGGCTCCGATGACCCCTACGGTGCTCCCTAATAAAAACTGGCCATTTACATCAATATCCGGGTGCCGCCACCCGTCGGTCTGGGCAGTGTAGTTAATCCTGTCCACCCATCGCCGGCAGGTCATAATCAGCATTCCCACCGCCGCCTCAGCCACATTATCAGCGATGGCTGGTGCCGCGCTAAAGGTGATAATATCACGCGGGATCAGGTATTGCTCCACGATTTGGGGGGAGAGTAGCCATTTCACACTGCCGGCTGAGTGAGCAATGATCTGGAGTCGATCGGTGGCTTCAAAAACCTCGGCGGTAAGTGGTGGCGCTGAACCCCAGCCGGTTATCAGTCCGTCATAGTCGGCAATGCGCTCGGCCACCTGCTCGGTAGTAAGGCCTTCGTCGGTGTCATTCACGGTCACCGCGAATTCGGATAGCATCTGCTGATATGCCTCAGAGGTAAAGACTCGTGTGGTGTGACTGGCCGTGGGGATATACCATATTTTGCGTTTAGTCATAATATATTCTCCTGAATCAAAACTGTAGGCAGGGAATTCTGTACTGCCCGGCGAAAGCATCTTATATTGGACTAATTTCTCGTTGCTACTTGGTTTCCCCTTCCATTGGTATGCAGCGAGGCAGGTACGGAGATACAGTTGCGAGCCCACTTTGAGGAGGGCTGGCAGGTCCCAAGGCACGCGGCCATCGCGCGGCAGATTATGCTCAGTGGTCTTGTCGGCCCACGGCCCCTGGAAGGATGGCGGATGGCTGCGGGCCTGGCCTTTGTCTTTTCCCGCGATGGCCAGAGGTGCTGGGCCGCGGGGGTAGTGGCCGACAGACAGGGAAATTATGTGCGCCAGGTCATAGACGCAGCGCCAGTTCCTGTGAGTTACACCGCGGGACTGTTGGCCTATGCCGTAGGACCGGCGGTGCAGCAGGTATTGAACCAGATTGATGAGCCGCCCGATGTACTGTTGTGTCTGGGGCACGGCCTCGCTCACCCTCGTCGCTGTGGGTTAGCCTGCCACATTGGACTTATCTATGATATACCTACCATCGGATGTGCGCAGCGGCTGCTGATTGGTGAGCATAAACCAGTCGGCCCCGATCCCGGCGCTGGGGAGCCGGTGGCTGATAATGGAGAAGTAATCGGTGCTGCTCTGCGGACTCAGTGTGGCGCCAACCCCATTATTGTCAGTATCGGTCACAATCTGGACTTGTCCAGTGCCATAGCGGTAGTACTGAGTTCGGTGGTCGAGTCCCGTTGGCCTGAGCCGCTGCGTTGCGCCCGCCAACTCGCGCGCCAGGCACGAGCCGGTTGTGAGGACCAATGAATTATGTCTCTAATTTTCTTAGCCGCTGATTTTCCGCCCCAAGTCGGAGGAATTCAGAGGTATATCTACGAGTTCGCGGCGGCCCAAGGCCGCCGGGGCGAGCAACTGTTGGTTGTCGCTACCCAACACCCCCAGGCCGGTGAATTTGACGCGGCCAACGAGTTTCCCATCGTGCGCGTTGCCGCTGGTAATAAGGGCCAAGTGGCCATGGCTATGGCTGCCGCCGCCACTGAAATAACGCGGGGAGAGCAACTGGACTCGCCGGTGGAACTAATAGTAGCCACCAAATGGTCGCCCGAGGGCCCCGCGGCCAAGTTGATACAGTGGCGCACTGGTTTGCCCTATATCGTAATGGGCTACGGGCGTGAGATGACCCAGACCGGGGCTAATCTGCTCAAGTGGTTGGTGCAAAATATAGTAGTTCGGGGAGCCGTGGGTGGATTGGCCATTAGCCATTATACGGCAGGTCAATTCCAGCGTCGGGGCTTGCACTCTGACCGGATTCACGTGATATATGGTGGTGTGCATCCGCAGAGATTTGAGGTCAGCGATCAGGCGGTCAGCCAGTTACGCAATGACCTGGGCCTGGACGAGGAGAAGGTACTGCTCACCGTCAGCCGACTGGTGCAGCGCAAGGGGCACCATAACGTTATTCGGGCCCTGCCTCAGGTCGCCCGCGCTGTCGGCCCAGTGCGGTATTTAATCGCTGGGACCGGTCCGCAGGAGGGGAATCTCCGGTGCCTGGCTGCGGAGCACCGGGTCAGCGCGTTGATCCACTGGCTGGGGTATGTCCCTGAGCGGCAACTGCCTGCGCTCTACAAACTGGCCGACGTGTTCATAATGCCCAGTCGCGACTTGCCCGGCCAGCCTATTGAAGGCTTTGGCTTAGTATACCTGGAGGCCAATTTGGCCGGTACGCCCGTCATCGGAGGACGGACGGGCGGAACAGCCGATGCGATAGAGGATGAAGTCAGTGGGCTGCTGGTCGACCCGGAGAATGTCGATGACATCGCCGCCGCCGCTATCCGCTTACTGACTGATAAGGTCCTGGCTACTCGTCTGGCCAGGCAGGGATATGAGCGGGTGCTGGAGAATTTTACTTGGGACAAAGTAGCCCAGCGTTTTCAAGCAGCCTTATGTGAATTGAATCTGCGCTGATAACAATACAAGTTAATGCCGTAGAACCAGCGTTCTTACCGTAACCCAACTCTGCTTACTGTAGCAGTGGCGTCCGCGCCACGATTAGAATCGGGCCGCAGATGGCCCTCCTACATAGTGAGCCGGCAATTAGCGCCCGGATACTGCTTCTGGGATCTGGATAGGAGGATTTAGTGGCTGCAACTGGCTCCCCATATCAGATAGCCTATGTTGACCACGCTGTAGACATCGGCGGAGCGGAAAAGAGTCTGGCAGAACTGGTGAAGCGTCTGGATCCGGACGAATTCTCTCCGGTGTTATTGCATAGCAAGAATGCCAAGTGGCTGGCGGAAGAAACCTGGCAGACTATTACTACTCTGCCCGTCTTCGGCCCCACTCAATTTCTACAGAGAAAGCGTCAGGACATTGACAGTCACCTACTGCGCAATGTGACGGATATGCTGGCCTCGGCCGGGCCGGTCTTCTCGGTCTGGCGAGGTCTGATGAGAGTGGGAGCCGACCTGGTCCACACCAATTCCCTCAAATGCCACCTGCTGGGGGGCTTGGCGGCTCGCCTGACCCGCCGTCCGTTGGTCTGGCACGTCCGTGATATACTTACAAAGCAAGAGGGGTCAGACCTGTTGAACCGGGCGGCCACTACCCTGAAACCTCGCATCATCGCCATCTCCTCCGCTGTTGCTCAGCAGTTTGCCAGCCTGCCGGTGCCAGTAACAGTTATCCGCAATGGAGTGCCGGTCAACAAATTCAGCCCCGGGCCACCTGACCCCCAACTTCAGGCCGAAATAGGGCTGACACCCCAGGATGAAGTGCTCTGCATAGTAGGGCGACTGACCCCGTGGAAAGGACATATGACGCTGCTGGAGGCACTGGCCCGTGCTGCCCCCCGCCATCCTCATCTGAAATTGATGATAGTCGGTGAGGTGGCCTTTTGGGAAAACAGTTACGAACGGGAACTCAAAGATAGGGCCGACGAACTGGGTATCGCCGATCGGGTAATCTGGACCGGGTTTCGCGAGGATGTCCCCGGGCTATTGCGGTTGTGCGACATATTTGTGCTGCCCTCGGTTGATGAGCCCTTTGGGCGAGTGCTGGTGGAGGCGATGGCTACAGGCAAGCCGGTCATCGGGACAAATTCGGGCGGCGTACCAGAAATCATAGTAGAGGGCCAGACCGGACTAATGGTGCCCGCACAAGACCCAGCCGCTTTGGCCGAGGCTATTGAACAAATGCTGTCCGACCCGCTTCAGGCTGAGCAGATGGGCCAGGCCGGACTACAACGTGCTCGCAAACTATTCGACGCCAATCGTGTTGCCGAGCAGGTGCAACAAGTTTATCGGGAACTGCTGCGTGCCTAACCAGGGCCGCCAAAGCCAGTACCACCACCAACGCCATCCAGGCTAAAGTAGTACCGGTGGCAACCTGCATCGTTTGGAACAGCCGCAGCACCAGCAAATAGGCCCCCAGCAGGAGCACAAAAACTCCCAGGGAGCCCACCGTGACCTCAATCAGTTGAGTCCGCTGTTCGTTACCCTGACCGGGTGGTTTACTCGTGTCTGCCACCATTTACTATCCTTGATATTCTCTACACGTATAGATTACTGCGCTGGTCGCCGGTCAGTTGGCGCCGTTATCATATGTGCCGAGCCTGACGACCTCGTCACACATATACTGAATGACATTAGGGTCATACTCATCGGTGAGGGGGGGCCCACCCCACATAAAAGCGCCCTTGGCGCCGGCCTGTTGAATTTGCTGCGCAATGCTGCGGGTTATGGCGGCGTGGTCGCCGTGCAGCAGATCAAGTTCCCAGTTCCAGCCACAGAGGCACAAATCGTTGCCTGCTGCCTGGCGCATCTGGCCGAGGTCGGACGAATAATTAGTGCGGGGCTGTTCAATGACGAGTGCATCCACGCCCAGGGCAGCGATGTCGCCGATTACGGGGAGGCAGTCGCCCAGAAACCACAGGAAAGTGAGTACGCCTAACTCGTGGGAGATATCCACGAACCGCTTGAGGTTGGGCAGTTGCAAGCGCCGCCAGACATCCGGGTTGAGCACATCGGCACCCTCGAAAAAGCAACACGGCCAGGCGATATTGCCGCCGGCTTGGGCCGCCGCCCGGAGGTGGGCGATATGTATTTCGTATTGTCGCTGCAAGGCATATTCCACCAGGTCAGGGTGCTCGTGCAGCACAATGAGGCCCGGGGTATGACCACCCAGATGTGAGAGGGTCGCGGGGAAAGGCGAACTGCTGTTGAAGGCAACGAACGCCTCGTCACCTACGGCCTGCACCAGGCGGCGTAAGCACACATAACTGTCGGTTTGCAGCAAGTCGTCAGGGTCAGGTGGTTCGGGAATGAGGCTGTCAATATCATCGGTGCTGTTAATCTGGACCGCGGCGTGCCTTTGGGAGGTCTTGATGGGCCTATCCCACAGCCCCCCGATACCCTCAGGCCCGATTTCCTCGCGCTCGCCGGTATCCAGATTCACGATGAATTCGCGGTCGCCCTCGCGGATAAAGCGGCGGCGCACTGGCCCGCGGTTCATTCCGGTCCACGAGCGCAGGATATCATTGTCGGGATGACGCTGCCAGGCCCGCAACTGAATCTCCACCTGCTCCTGGACTCCGCCATAAGTGAACTCCCACTGCGCTACTCCGGCGGCGCGGGCGATGTAGCCATCGTCCCAGACGATGCAAATTGGTATCCGATCAGGCTTCGGGCCGCGGATCGCGCCCATGACCCGTTCTTTTTTAGTCATATAAGGCCCTTTTTTGCTCGCAAGATGTTTAATTGCTGCGTCAATATGGTATACTAATAGTACACTACCACAATTCAATCAGCGTAAATCCGCAGAAGGGGCACTTGGTCGAGTGCCCTTTTCTGCGTTTATCATTCCCCGTTCGCCTTGTGTTTTGCCGTTCTCTGCGATTCTCTGTCGTTGTCTGCTGTTCTACTGTCGTTATCTGCCGTTATCTGTCGTTATCTGTCGTTATCTGCTGTATTTGCGTACCACGCAGATTAAGAATAGCGACATTATCACAATCCCCAGCGCCGCCTCCAAGCCCGCGGCAAGCCTGCCCCAGCCATTCGCGGGTGAGAAATCACCATAGCCCAGACTTGTGAAGGTAACGACACTGAAGTAGAAGGCTGTACCCCACCGGGATAATCCATCCCACGCGCCTGCCCATGAAGTGGGCCATTCCAGTAGAGGACCAACGCCAGGCGTCTTGCCAGAGCCTTCTATGCCCGCCATCCCGTGCACAAGAGCGAAAAACGCTACTAACGCCAAAGCCCACTTAGCAATCCGACCGGGCCACTCTCCGTAGCCGCACGACAAGTACATTAGCGCTTGCCAGAAGCGCTGGAGCAGCGGCTCGCCGTCCTTAACCATCTGGGCCCGCTTGCACTCCATCTCGCGGACGAAAAACTCCCCCGCCGTCTGATAATCCCCTGACTCCTGATAATTCAGTTTAAGCTGCCGATAGACCGCCTCACAGTCGGAAAAGGCAGGGCGTGCGCCCTCAGCCAGTCTGTGCAGCTTTCTAATCTTCTCCCACTCTGTGTGGCTGTGAGCACATCGCTCATCTTGAATATGATACTGGGACCACCGCCAGCACGGGCAGATAGACCAGCGGTCTTTCTGTATAATTGTGCGTTTGCCCCACTTTACATCGCTCAGATTGGCTTCGGGTCCGATCCTCGCCGTGGCCAGCAACGCCCCGCGCAGATCGGCTTCTTGCAACTCGGACCTCATGGCAGCCGCGACGCCACTATCTTGGTCAATTTCTTGCAAGGAATCAATAGTGGCCCCTCTTAGGTCAGCGTTGACAAGTTCGGCCTTATACAGATGAGCGCCTGCAAGCTTTGCCCACCACAGACTAGCTTGCGGCAGCTTGGCGAAGGACAGAACGGCGCCGTACAGATTGGCGCGCTCCAGTTTTGCCGCGTGTAGGCGGGCGGAACGCAGGTCAGCGCCCTGCAGCTTGGCATCCGCAAGGTCAGCTTTCTCGAGGGTGGCGTCGTACAAATTAGCGCCCTGCAGGTTGGCGTGCGGCAGGAAAGCGCCCTGCAGGTTGGCGTTATACAGCCCAGCGCCGTGTAGGTTGGCGTGCCATAAGTTAGCGCCCTGCAGCTCGCCTTCCGGCAACAGGGCTTCGCCCAGATAGGCGCCGGCGGCGACGGCTGCCTCCAGTTTTCCTTTCAGCTTAGTGTCTCCCCGCCGGGACCGGGTCGAGTGGAAGCAGCAGCGCACCTTAGAGTCCTTCTCGTACGGCTCCATAGGCAGGCCGCAACGCCGGCCAATCACACTGCGCCGTTTGAACTCCCAGTCATTCTCAAAGACATACTGACAACGTTCGCCGTCGTAGTCCGCTGGGACGTCATTAACGTAGTCGGGGTCTTCGGAGTTGGGCATGGGATTCACCGTTTCTACAGCCTTCAGCGCTCGGCATTCAGCTTTCAGCAACAACAGCAAAGACAGTTATGAACAATGACGGGCGGCGCAGCCCCCTCCGCCGTAGTAGCCTACGGCTACGAAGGCCGGAAGCACCGCCCCTACAGACGGCAAGGGCAACGCCGCGCCGGTTAGAGAGCCTGCGCTACGCGTGGAACTATTGTCAAGCGCGTAGGCGAGGTTCTCCAACCTCGCCCGCTAGATCGCGCAGGTTAGAGAACCTGCGCTACGCGGTGGGGGCCGGCTTCGCTACGCTCAACGGGCCCCGCCAAACGGAGATCGCGGCGGGGACGCCGCTGCCACGGACGAAGCATTATCATCAGCCGCCTGTCGAAGGGCCGGCCTGCCCTCCTCCGTATCTTACCCCTCTCCGGCACGGAGAGGGGCCAGGGGTGAGGCAGGCGTTCTCTGCGCTCCCGCCGGCGTGACACCGCTCTTCAATTCCGTAACACGCCCAATATCGGCGCTGCCGACCCCAATTTTGCATTTGTCACCGAATTGTAACATTCTGTCCATAATTGGTTCACAAAAGGTGACCCCAGGGTCACCGTGTATTGAGAAATTATGGCACAATTGTGAACAGCAGCCGGGCGACCGATTGGTCGTTTTCTTTGATTTCTACGGCATAATCGCCCGCTTTCAGAGACTGCTGCCCCGCCGCATAGATATAACTGATGAGTTCCTTATCACTGGTGGCGAGCAGCAGTTGGCGGCGCAGCAGGCGGCCGCCGCGCGACCACTCCATAGTTATTTCCGTATTAGCCGGCGCGCCTTTAATCTTCAGGTACAGGCCCACCTTCTGGGTGCCCGCCGGAAAGGTGTCAGTTGCCCCCTGCGGGGCATTGTGTTCGTCAACCCGCTTGCAGACCACCGCCTGCTTGACTATACTATCAGGGGATAGGCTTACTGCGGGCTGCTGTGTCTCGCCACCAGGGAAGATGGCGGGCGGCAGCGTTGCTCCCGTCTCCTCAGTGGTCGGCTCGGCGGTGGTGCCCGCCGCTGGGGGCGTGACGGTTCCTCCAACTGGCGGAGTGCCAGTGCCCTCGGCTGGTGGAGCACCGGGGGCCTCGGCCACCAGGCCATCAAGAGGATTGTCGGCCAGAGTGAGTTGCTTGAGCAGGTCCAGGGCTTGCTGAGCCGGTGTGGTCGGTCCGCCGATGGCCAATAGAACATTGGCGCGTCCGGAGACGAGCACAGCCGGTGGCCCGGCAAGGGTGACGGTGGGATGCACCGTGGGCTGGTCGGGATCGGGTGTGGCTCCCAGACTCTCCAGCACCTCGGTGACATCCAAATCGCTTACAGTCAGCAGCGCGGCTACTATGAGTGAACCGTCTGGCGTATCAATCTCGCTCCACGCGGCGCTCCACTCCTCGGCAGGAATTTCCTCGGTGATGGTCACCCCGACTTTGGCCAACACCGCTTCTGCCTCGTCCTCCTGCTGGCCTTGGATAGTCCAGCCGGCCGGCAATTCCCAGTCCTGCAGCAGCATATCGCTGGCTGTTGCGTCCGGGGCCGTATAGGGCATCATCACCCATTGTGGGTAGAAGGCGTCAAGGTTGATGCGCCCCTCGTCCAGGTTCTTGACCGCCTGGGTAGGCACGATGACGTGCCCCAGGGGCAGGCCCGCAGTCTGTATAATCACGCCAATCTCTTTGGTCCATGGTGCGGCGATGCCGGCGGCGTAGACGGCCATGGTCAATTCGGGCAGCAACTCCTCCTCGGATTCCACCTGGGGCGTGTAGATAATCAGGACGTGTTCTTCGTCAACCTCCACTACCACAGTATCCAAGAACAGTTCATCCTGCAGCAACTGCTGGAGTCCCACCTGAGTCTGGGCCAGGTCAGGCTTGCCTGTTACAGTCATCTTAGTTCGCCCCCGTGGCTTGCCAGTGATCCTTGACATGCTGCATCCAGCCGCCCTGCGGTGGTGGCTGGTTCTTTTTCTTCTTGAAGTTGTTCTCATATACTTTCTGCGCTATGTCTGCCTGAGCAGGTAGTGGCGACAAAACGCCCTGACCCTTATCAATAACCAGCTTCAAGCCGTTCATTATCCGGCCCTTCTGGGTCTTCCGGTTTTTCCAATACTTGTCCAGATTGGGAGTGTCCGTGCCACCGGTCGCTTTATGCATGGCATCATTCGTTAACGCGTTCCAGTAGGCCATTTTATCCCAAACCTTCTGCATCCACTTCGGTGAGTTTTCCATCCTCTTGATTAACGCTTTTTCGTGGGGGTCATCGGTCGTGTCGGGCGTCACTCCGTGGGGCAGCGGCCCGGGAGTGTCCGGCGGCGTAGTCAGGTGGGGTTGACCCAGACGCAGATTAGCCCGCGCTTTGGCTGTCCCCTTTGGCCACTCGAGGGTGAACGTAATCCAGTAAAGGCCGGTGCATGAAGTGGTGTATCTTTTAGTCCCGCCCGGCCCCTTCGCTTCCACGACAGTACCCTTTTGACCCCACCCGTCGGGTCGTACGGCCTCGCCACTGACCACAATACGATTAGCCCGCGTACGGAACGTTAATACGCGCTCCGGGCCGGGGTCCCAGCTCGGATGGGTGGCCTTCAGCGTTATGGTCACCGGCGTCCACGGCGACTGAAGTTGGAAATTGGCCTCGCGTGTCTCGGGATCGATCCCGCCCAGATTGACCCTGAACTGATAGTGTCCGTTCTCGTCAGTGGTGGCACTGCCGCTGGCGGCGCCCGAAGCGGTGATTGCCGCGCCCTTCAACGGCATCCCCAGTTGTACATCGGTGACTATGCCGCGGATCATTGCCTCGCCGGTGCCATCCGGGAAGGTAACAATATCCGAGACAGGCACGAAGTTTTTGCGATTACACCGCAGATATACAGTTTTCTCGCCGGCAGCGCCGGGTCCAGGGAAGATTTGCCAGTTGCGGTAATACCAGGTGACCATCCAGTTCCAGCCCACGCAGTGGTCCAGGGTAGCCCGAATCCGAAAGGCATAACATTCCGGGAGTGCGAACTTGAACTCAAAATCCTGACTGTCCCGCGCCATTGTCGGCTCTTCGATGGTCTGGCGCATGGGGCTGCCGATGTTGTGGCTCCAGCCGTACACGCCCGGGTTGGACGAGCCCTGCAACTCCTGGTAGGGCGCCCCATAGCCGATGTAATAGCCACCGGTGGCACTCTGCAAGTCCGGCAGTTGGGGCCAATCATCATTAGCCGTGGCGCGGGTGTCAATATCAATATGTACGTCGTGGCTGACCCGCGTCCCCCCGACGCCCCAGCCGGGCACGAAGCCCTTCAGGTACATATACTCAACGGTGCCTTTCGCGGTTATCTCATCTCCGATATTGCACGTCGCCGGGTCCGGGGAGAGCTGCAGG
>JALGUR010000007.1 GCA_029820565.1 Candidatus Zipacnadia bacterium | reverse complement strand
GAGATGACGTTGGCGGCCATTGACAAGGGGCTGCATGTGTTAGTGGAGAAGCCTATGGACACCTCGGCCAGCGGGGCGGCCCAGATTGTCCGGGCGGCTGAGGACAGGGCGGTTCTGGTGGAGGTGGACTTCCATAAGCGCTTTGACCCATCCCTACAGGCCGCGCGGCAGATCATCGCCGCAGGGAAAACCGGGCCTCCCCAGTATGCCTACGCTTGTATGGACTATAAGATAATGCTGCCGCGCGATTTGGTGCGCGGGTGGGTGGCGCAGACCGATCCCTCCTGGATGCTGGGCATTCACTTCTACGACGTGCTGCGCTGGCTGCTTGATAGCGAAGTTACCAGCGTGTACGCGACCGCAGTTAAGCGGAAGTTGGTGGGGATGGGCATTGATACACCAGATTCGGTGCAGGCCCATCTATCATTCGCTAACGGCGCGCACGCTACGGTCCACAGCGATTGGACTTTGCCCGATGAGTTTGAAGCACGGCTGAGCCAAGAAGTAAAAGTCGTGGGCGATGAGGGCATAATTGAGGTGGATCTGCAGGACCGAGGATTACGGTGGTGTGGTCAAGGTCAGTCCACCCAGACGATAAACCCATATTATGTTCACCGCTTCAACCAGAGAATAGGCGGATATGCTCCAGAGGCTATCAGTTGTTTCATAAGAGACGTACAGTGCGTACAAACTGGGCAGCTACCCGAATCATTAGACAGCCCGGCTGCTACCGCTCGGGATGGTCTGGCGGCCACTGAGATCGCTGCGGCAGTCCAGCACAGCTACCAAAGCGCACAGATTGTTACTCTTGAAGAAACTGGGAAGGAAGAAGATCAGTGAAGGCCGCCGTGCTAAAGAAGCCTTACGTTTTAGAGGTTGAAGAAGTGCCTCGCTTTCCCCTCGAGTCGGGATGGGTGACAGTGGCGGTGGAATATTGTGGAATATGCGGCAGTGACATACGCTACTATCAGGGCGAGAATCCCTGGGCGCTGCACACTCGCGGCGAGAGTATACCCAGCCCGCCTAATATCATTCTGGGGCATGAGTTCTGTGGCGAAGTGGTCGAGGTAGCCAGCGCTGAACACGAGCACCTGATGGGAAAGCGGGTGGCGGTAGTTCCTTATGATATTTGTGGCACCTGTAAGATGTGTCGGCGCGGTTGGCATCATCTGTGTCCCCATATGATCCATCTGGGCCACGGGGCCGGCTGGGGAAAGCGGCCATATTATCCGGGGGGTATGGCCGAGTTTTGTCCGGTGTGGGCCAAGCGCTGTTATCCGCTGCCCGACTCGGTAGAAAGCAGGCACGCCGCAGTGTTGGATATGATTGGAGTAGCCATTCACGCGGTTCTGCTGGCCCAGATGGCTCCGCAATCCAAGGTGGCTGTCATTGGTGCGGGGCCCATTGGCCTGACCATCGCTCAGATTGCTCGAAGTTGGGGAGCCCGCCGGGTCTTTGTTGCAGATATCCACGACCTACCCCTGCAAATTGCCGAAAAGATGGGTATTAAGGAGCGCTACCGTGCTGACAAGGATGACGTGGTCGCCGGGGTGATGGAACTGACCGATAGCCAGGGCGTTGATATTGTCTGGGATACCGCGGGGAGTGACCAGAGCTTTGCACTGGGCATCGGCTTATTGGCGCCGCGCGGGCGGCTAATCAACCTGGCTACCCACAAGACAGAATACCCCTTGGATCTGAGCGCTCTGGCCGCCGAGCGCTATATCCGCAGTTCGGCCAACTACCTGTTAGAGGAATTCCCAATAGCAATGGACTTGCTGGCTGTCCAGGCCATTGATATGGAACCAATCATCACGCATCGTCTGCCCTTGGACGAGGTGTGCACCGCAATGGAGGGGCTGCTGGACAAACAGGATAGCGGGATGTTCAAGGTAGTAGTAGAGGTGAATAAGGAACGAAGATAATCAATGCAGGAGCGGCATCCTTGCCGCGACGCACGTCGGTGCAGGCACACCCTACCACGAGCCGTTGGCATTTGGCATTCGCGCTTCAGTAGACGACGAAGAACGGCAAATCGCGGCATTGCTGCCACGACTGTCTTAGCCTGGGGAAAATCAGGAAACTTATGACCAGCCGAGAACGCGTAATGACTGCTCTGGACTTTGAACCGGCTGACCGAGTGCCGCGCTTTGACGAATTCTGGCCCGAGTTTGTTGATATGTGGCGAGAGGAGAAGGGCCTGGGGCCTGACGCTGATATTGATAATTACTACGGGATTGACATTCGCATCGCCGTCGGTCGCGAGGGCTTTATTCCCACGCAGAGAGAAGTACTGGAGGATACTGACGAGTACAGAATCGAGCGCAACGACTGGGGCGAGACCATTCAGATAAAGAAACAGGCCGGCTGGTTTTACCAACAGCTTGAGACACTGGTGCAACAGAAGTCTGACTTCCAACACCTGACCCCCGACCCGGCTGACTTGCCGCTGCGCTACGAAGATATTGACGCCCACATTGCAGAGTGGAAACGAAAGTACTGTGTCTTCGCCAAGACCGGTGGCCCGTTTATCCGCACCCAGTTTCTGCGCGGCCAGGAGCGACTGCTTTACGACATGGCCGGGGATCCCCAGTTCGCCGCGGAGATGTTTATGTTCACCGCTAAACACCTCACACAGATAGGCCTGGAGGAATTGCGCCGCTGGGACCTGTATGATACCGGCATTTGGATATTCGATGATATGGCCTCGGTCAAAGCGCCCTTGTTTTCACCGAAAATGGCTGAGGAGCTACTGGCCCCAGCGTGGGAATATATGGTTGAGGCCTACAAGCGGGCCGGCGCGCGCAAAGTCATTCTGCACAGCGATGGCAACCTCCTGCCCCTATTAGACCTGTTCGTAGACATTGGCTTTGACGGCATCAATCCGGTTGAACCGCGGACCGGCATGGATGTGGTCAATCTCCGCGAGAAGTACGGCGAGCGGCTGGCCCTGATTGGCGGCTTAGACAACGCCGGTATATTTCCGCGAGGTGACCGGCAGGAAATCAGAGAGCACGTTATGCACTGCCTGTCCATTGCTGATGACGGTGGTCTCATTATTGGCGCCCACAGCATCGGCCCAGACGTTTCAGTCGCGACCTATGATTATATTGCTGATTTGATGAAGGAATACGACAGGAGCCAGTAGTGCTATCAGCAATGGTAAATCCGTGACCCATTGCCGCTATTACTCGGAGGAGGCAGGTTCCAGGGCCGCGGCAATAACCTGGTCAACGGATTCGGCGTAGACGAAGTTCAGACCCTCGGTCAGGTCCTCGTCGAGGTCTAACACATCCCCCTCATTGCGGGCGGGCAATATCACCGTGTCCAGTCCGGCCCGTTTGGCCGCGAGGATCTTCTCCTTGATGCCTCCTACCGGCAGCACCTTGCCGCGCAGGGTAATTTCACCGGTCATCGCCACGTTGCTCTTGACGAGGCGAGCGGTCAGCAGCGAGACCAAGGCGGTGGCCATCGCTACGCCCGCGGAAGGACCGTCTTTGGGGGTCGCACCGCTGGGCACGTGTAGGTGGACGTCGCTTTTGTCATAGAAATCAGCAGGAATGCCAAGTTGCTCTGCGTTGCTGCGCACCCAACTGAGGGCGGCCTGGGCTGATTCTTGCATCACATCGCCGAGTTGACCCGTGAGGGTCAGCGACTTTTCTCCCGGCATCTTGCTGGCTTCAATGAACAAAATTTCGCCGCCGGCCTGGGTCCAGGCAAGTCCACATGCTACTCCCGGGCTGGTAATTCGCTCAGCCGTCTCGGCAAAGTAACGCCGGTGTCCCAGAAACTCCTGGAGGTTCCCTTTGTTGATGGAAGGCAGGTCTTCCTCGCCTGCTGCCACGCGCCGGGCCAACTTCCGGCATATAGTGCCGATTTCCCGCTCTAAATTCCGCACTCCCGCCTCGCGGGTATAGCCACTGATAATCAGGTTCAGGGCGCCATCCGTGATCCTGAGCTGCTTGCTATTAAGCCCGTGTCTCTCCCGCTGGCGGGGGATTAGGTAGCGCCGGGCGATGTGGGTCTTTTCTTCATCCGTATAGCCCGGCAACCGCAGCAACTCCATCCGGTCCAGCAAAGCCGGTGGAATAGTAGCGGTGATGTTACCGGTAGTGATGAACATAACTTGCGAGAGGTCAAAGGGTATTTCCAGATAATGGTCGGAGAAACTGTCATTCTGCTCCGGGTCCAGTACCTCCAGCAGAGCGGAGGAAGGATCACCACGGAAGTCGGTGCCTACCTTGTCAATCTCGTCCAGCATAAAGACCGGATTATTAGTGCCCACGGTGCGCAGGCCCTGAATAATGCGTCCGGGCAGAGCGCCCACATAGGTGCGCCGATGGCCGCGAACCTCGGCTTCGTCGCGGATGCCACCCAAAGAAATGCGGATGAATTCCCGTCCGGTGGCTCGAGCGATGCTCCGCCCCAGCGAGGTCTTGCCCACCCCTGGCGGCCCAATGAAGCACAGAATTGGGCCTTTCAGGTCAGGCTTGAGTTGACGGACGGCCAAATACTCCACTATGCGGTCCTTGACGTCATCCAAGTCGTAGTGGTCTTCGTCCAGGACCGTCTGGGCCTCTTCAAGGTCAATATGTTCCTCCGAGGACCGCTGCCAGGGCAACTCCAGTATCCACTCTAAATAGGTACGCACGACGCTATATTCAGCCGCCGCCGGATTCATTTGCGCCATCCGGTTGAGTTCACGTTCGGCGGCGGCGTCTGCCTGTTCGGTCAGATCCGCCTCTGCCAGGCGCTGGCGCAGGTGCTGAATGTCCTCACCTTCGGCCTGCTCGCCCAGCTCCCGCTGGATGGTCTTGAGTTGCTGGCGCAGGAAGTAGTCGCGCTGCGTCTTCTCAATTTCTTCGCGCACCTCGGAGGAGACACGCTCGGCTGCCTCCAAGCGTGCCAGTTCTTCATGGGCATATTGATTGACCAGTCCCAGCCGCCGCCCGACATCGGCAGCCTCCAATATCTTCTGCTTACTATCTATATCAATATCTAATGCTGAGGCCACCAGGTCACACAGAGCGGAGCGGTCAGGCACATTGAGGGCCTGCAAGTACGCCTCCTCAGGCAGACTCGGGGACAGTTCCACAATCTGCTGGAAGGTATTGAGCAGGCTTTGGCTCATCGCCTGCATTTCTTCGCTATCCTCATCCACATCGGCGATGGCCGAGACGCGCGCTGTGCGGAAAGGTTCAGTTTGGACGTATTCGTCTATATGAATCCGGGCAATGCCTCTGATGAGCACGCGGCGACTCTCGTCGGGCAACTGCAACATCTTCTGCACAATGGCCGCGCAGCCTACGTCATACTCGCGGGCCGTGTCGGCTTCTGATTCGCTTTGCTCAACTGGCCGGTGGTGGGCCACTGCACCTAACAGGCGATTGCCGGATACCACCGCATCAATGAGGGCCATATCACCAGAGCGGACTGCCACTGGCACCATCATATGCGGGTATAAGACCGCGTCGGTAAGCCCTAAGATAGGTAATTCGTCGGGTATGGCAATTTCGGATCCAGCAGTCTCGTCAGGTAGCATGGCAGTTGCTCACATACAGCAATCTATTCAATGGGTACTGACCGCGGCTCCTCAGGCGACGGGATAGCCTTGGACAGAGTTATTACCAAAAAGCCATCGTTATACTGAGCCACCGCCGTGTCCTCATTAACTGCTACGGGCAAGCGAACGCGGCGGGCAAAGGCTCCACACTCAATCTCCATGTGATAATACTTGCGCCGCTGGCCGGCGGCCGGATCGGCCCTCAGGCCGCTAATGCTGAGCACTCGACCTTGCTCAGAAAGCACCAGTTCGACCTGCTGCGGCTTAACGCCAGCAATTTCCAGCCGAACTATGACATCTTTCTCAGTTTCGTACACATCGGTGGGAGGCTCAAAAGTGGGATTGGCGGGCCGCATCAACGGTTTTTGCGTGGAGAATACAGAAATAAATCGGCCCGGGCGACGGTTGTCCATGCCGCTCTTCTCGTTCATTCGCAACTTGTTCTGAAGCATCCTCAGTCCTCCTCGGCAACTAAGTGCTTCTTGTCGGTTGACAGGTATTGCGACTATTATAATGCATTTGACGTCAAATAACAACAGCCCAAGCAACACCCATTATCGAAGCCGAAACAACACGGAGGATAACAAAGACACGGTAACCGTGACGACCGCAAGCCCGAAAAAGTGCAACCGACCTCTCCTTAAGACATAGAAGAGGTCGGCTGCTGATTACTCCACTCTGGGTCCCTGGTTTTACAGGGCTGTGCTCAGAGTGGGCCGGATCCCAAACTCAGCCTGGCCGCAAGTCCAAGAGCAGATGAAACTGTGTTTCAGGCGGCAGTAGTTACTGTTGCTGAGTGTCAGATATTGCTGTGTCCGTGGTTTTGACTTCTGCTACGAGTGACGGTATGTATAGCCTTGGGACCCTAAACCTGCACATACATCTACTTATAGTATAACATACTTGGCAACCCGTGTCAACCCCTTTTGCAAACTTTTTCAAATATTACTCTCGGGGAAGGTGGAAGTAGAGATATATGTACAAGTGGGTCCGCTATTGTTGCGGGGCAATTTAACCAATACTTGGCCACTTGCCCTCAGGTATTACATATCCGATGAGCCCCGACTATGCAATCACTCCACAAGCCGGGCCTGCATCAGTGCCGCCCGGAAGGTTGGCAAGTCTACGGCCTTACCGTAGAGGCTAACGCATTCCTGAGGCGGGTCATGCTGGCGATGCCCCACCGAGACCGGTAGGCGCACGCCAGTGCCATCAGGAGTGGCGATGTCAGGCATTGGGTCCGAGGAAACCAGCGGGTTGTAGATCGCGACCGTGGTCGGATCCAGCGGGATATCTACCCACCGGGGCGGGTCATCCAGTTCGCGGAAACACTCAAAGAAAATCGCTGCTGGCTGACCGTCCTCGCTCTCAAACAAGTAGAAGCGAATCTGGGAGGGCAGTGTGACCTCCGCGACAAAAGCTTTCTGCCTCACCGCATATGAACTGAATATTTCGGACGGCTGGATACCACACCCTTGGCACATAGCAAAGTTAGGGGCTATTGGCTTGGTCAAGCCCAACTGCTTGCTAATTATCATACAATGCTTGACCACACAGGCACTGAAGGCTTCACCCCACCCTTCGGCCTCTACAGTTTGCGGATCGTAGGTTAGGCCCTGGGCCTCGGCGAGTTCGACGAACTCGGCGGCGGTAGTGGGATAGCCGCAGAGAACCAATCGCCGCCCCAGCTTGCGCATAGCAAATACCTCGAACTCCAGCAGCTCTTGCCAGCAATTGTCGCGTACATTGGCTATCAGGGGAGCAGGATAAATGACCAGCGCCTCATCTTCTCTCATCTTGTCAACGGCCTCGTAAAAGCGCCATCGCAATTCGGGCCGACTCACGGTAAACCCGGGGTGAATCATAAAGTAAATCTTGCTCAGATTGATGGTTTTCTCGGCTGTGCCTTGGGCCAACCCATTGAAGCCGCTCACGCTTAGCAGGGCTACTACTATTCCTGCGATTGAGACTGCCGCACATACTCGGGACATAATCATATTAGACTTCACCTCTTCGCCTTAGATACCCGCTCGTTGAGCATGATGTCCGGCGACTTTAATATAGGAGTCTTAGCCTTCATCAGGCGTCGCCCCACTCCCCTTCAACCTACACATCTTCCCCAAATCAGTCAGACTTCTTTGTCAGTTCTCGGCAATATCAACCACCCACAGAACCTTATTACCTACCCCAATAGGACAGAGTATTACTTGGGCCAGGCTTGTGAAGGTAGTCAACAAGTAAGCAGAGGGACGCCAATTACCGAGGCGGTCCATTAGACCACCTGGAGGTAGATCCAAGTACAGTCGCCGTTGGCGGGGGATAACTCCCTGGGTTGTGGCGACATCACGCAGCATCTGAGCCGATAGCCGGGTAGGCTTGATGTGAGAGTACTCAAGCCGATGGGCCAGCCCCAATGCGGCCAGTAGCCTGAACAACGGGCCAGTATACGGCTCTATTATCGCAACCCGACGGCGGGCAATCCGCACCAATTCTGCCAGGGCTGCCACCGGGTCAGCGGTATGATGGAGGCCTTCAACACTAACGGCGACATCAAGACTACTCTCAGGAAACGGTAATTGGCTGACGTCCGCCTGCAAGTAAGGGACTTCGTAGCCTTTGATGATAGCCCGCTTATGAAAGGCACACAACGCTTGCCTGGATAGGTCTGAGGCAGAGACCTGATAGCCGGCCTGCACTAAGGCCTCGGCCTCGTAGCCGCTGCCACAGCAGGCTACATGCACCGTGGTATTGGCAGCTAACCCATCTCCCAGCGCTTTCACAAGATCAGCCAGTCGCCGCCGTAAGCGCACCTGTTGATATAGAGGATGCAGTGCCGGCTTGAATACCGCCTTATCAGGCAACCCGGCAAAATGGCGGTCCTGGCCGGCCATCTCCGCACGCACCTGTGGGGACAAAACCGCCCAGTTAATCATACAGGGCATCTCCCCCACCATCGGGTACTGTACCTCACACGAGCCACAACGCCAGCCGCCACTGTTTTCATCCAGAGTGCTCTTGCAGGTCGGACAAACCAATATTCGGTGCCAACTGTTGGCCATTTGCCGGTGTCACCCAGTTTTCCCGCCACAAACAGTAGCCCATTAACCTATTTATGGTTCGTCGCCGCTGGGCGTCCTCCTGCTTTTTGGTGCAGAAAACAGGGCCATTACACCGCCCACAAGTATCCGCCGGAGCACGTATTCGTACAAACTGGATGGCAGGGCGTTGACATCATTGCGCAAAGTTGTTATTATTGGTTTATCAAGGTAATAACAATTGTAGTACGTAGACGACGGGAGGGCCACTGGTATGACTAATCCATGGAAGTCCCAGTCACAACGTTGCATGTGCTTAGTACTAATCGTAGCGACGCTGGCGGTGGGGATAGCCGATCGGGGCGAGGCGGCTGTTCTCAGCGTCAGCCCGGAACTGCGCACCGAAGTAGTTTCACCCCGTATGGTTCAAAGAATGACTCCCCGCGGTATCCAAGTCGTCCAGGATTTGGCAGCCTCCGGGCAAATCCTGGTTCAACTGGATGCCTTGGTGAGCGCGGAGCAGTTTGAAGAGATACTACAGCGGCAGAATTGTAGCACCCTACACTACTATCAACGCTATAACCTGGCCTTGGTAAAATTGCCGCCTGGAGTTACAGTTAGCCAAGCAGTGCAGCAGTGGCAGGGACAGCCAGGCGTCGCTGCGGCTGAGCCTGACCGGCTAATGTATCCGACGATAGTCCCCAATGACCCGCGCTATTCTGAGCAGTACCAATGGGAGATAACCAGCGCCCCGGAAGCGTGGGATGAGCAGCGCGGTAGTGCCCAGACGATAATTGCGATAGTAGATAGCGGAGTGCAATTGGACCACCCGGATTTGCAGTCCAAGATTTGGGTCAATCCAGGTGAGATACCGGGCAACAGTCTTGACGATGACGGCAATGGTTTCATAGATGACGTTAACGGGTGGGATTTTATCGATAACAATAATGATCCGAATCCTTCGCCCAACGGCGAAGATGAAGATGAGAATGGTATCCCCGACGATACTGCCGCTCACGGTACCCACTGTGCCGGTTTGGCCGCCGCGGCTACCAACAATGCGGTCGGCGTAGCCGGCTATGACTGGCAAGCCCGGATAATGCCGGTGCAGATTTTCCCCGACGACGGGGCAACCACTACTAGCATAGTATTAGAAGGATTTCAGTATGCCGCAGACAATGGCGCCGACGTCATCAGCCTCAGCCTCCGGGGAATGTACAGCGAGGTATGGACCGAACCAATCGCTGACGCCTACCAGCAGGGAATAGTTGTGGTTGCCGCCGCCGGCAATGAAGCCTGGGTATTTACCGATGATCCCAACACCTGGATGTCACCCGTGTGCAACGATGGACCTATGTTCACTGACAACTACGTTCTGGGCGTGGCCGCCAGCGACCAATACGACCAGGCCGCCTTCTTTACTAACCGGGATGCGTCGTCTCGTAACTTCGTAGATGTGGTGGCCCCGGGTGTAGATATCCTCAGTACGTGGCTCTATTCCCCCGACTTGCCCGGTTTTGAGGAGCAGTATGCTCGGGCTGACGGCACCTCCATGTCCACCCCCATAACCGCCGGTTTGTGCGGCTTGATACGAGCGCAATTTCCCGCGATGGGCCCCGAAGGCGTGATAAAGCAGATCAGAGCGGGCTGCGACAACATTGACGAGGAAAACCCCCAGTATGCTGGCACCTTGGGGGCCGGGCGCATCAATGGCGTCAACTGTATGGGCGATATCCCCCCCGGCGCACCCCGCGGTGTAATGGCCTATGACACCCCTGGTGATGAAGGCGGCTCTATTACCGTAGCCTGGAGCCTATCAACTGATGACGGGCGCGGGTTCAATGACGTGGTTGGCTATGAAGTGTTTAAGGCTGATAGCCACGAGGGACCGTTCAGTTCGCTGGCCGCCCTACCCGCCGGTAATAGTTATTGTGTTGATGAACCCGTGGATGACAATATTCCCTATTATTATAAGGTGGCAGTCAGTGATGCCAGTTCAGTCGTGGAGTCTGCGGTGGCTGGTCCGGCTGCGGCTCGCGATGACTTGCCTCCGGACCCGGTAGAAAATGTGACGGCGACGGATACCGCCGATGATGAGGGGGCGTCTATATCTGTTAGTTGGGAAGGTTATCAAGCCCCCGAAGACTTCGAACAGTTCTGCGTATACCGCGGTACAGCCGACTTTACTGAGGTCAGTGCTATGATGCCGATTGCTGAGATTTCCAGTCGCAGCCGGCAGACCTATGTGGACGAGACCACTATGGACGGCGTCCAGTACTGGTATGCAGTAACTGCAACCGACGATGAGGATAATGAGGACACTTCAGTTACGGCGGCCGGGCCGGCCGTCTCGTACCCCAATTTCACCTTTGATTATCCCATCGGTCTATCTATGGTGAGCATAGGCGCTGATCCACCAACTGGTGACATGGCGGAAATTCTGGGAATAACGCCCAGTGAACTCAAACTGGCTCGCTGGGACCCGGTGCTGGCGGACTATCAGCAATACGACCCCGCTATACCCATGGATCCGGCTACCCGCCACCAATTGGGACGAGCCTTCTGGCTACGCACCACCAATCCGCTAACGGTAGGGGTGGCCGGAATGCCTGCGCCCACCGGCGATTATGAGATTGCATTGGCCCCCGGGTGGAATATGGTGGGCAACCCTTACTCGGCGGCCATAGACTTTAGCACCGCCAAGATCATTACCGGGGGAACCGAAGTTGACCTAAATACGTCCAATCAGAAAGGCTACACGGCAAACTATGCTTGGGGCTATGCCGCCGATACCAACAGTTACAAACTAATCAGTGGTGCGTTCTCTGCCAAAATCGCCAGCCCCGCCCTTGAGAAAGGCCAAGGAGTGTTCTTCTACTCAGAGGTCAGCGGTAGCCTGAAGATAGTCCGACCGGTGGGGGCATTGGCGGCTAACCCGCAAGTAGTGACGGAATCTGCGCCAACCGCGAATAACTGGAGCCTGCGACTGGTGGCCCAAGCCTCCGGGACCGCCGACATAGATAACTTCCTGGGGATAAGCCCGCAGGCAGCACAACTGAACAACGTGATAAGCCCACCGCCCGCCCAACCGGGAGTAGACTTGTATTTCACAGCCCCGGACCGGCCCAATCTGAGGCAGGCGGCTGACTTTGTGACTGCTTCAGGGGCTCGCCAGAACTGGGACATTGCGGTGGATTGCAGCATTCCCGGTGCTGAGGTTGAGTTGAGTTGGCCTGACTTGACTACGATGCCCAGCAGCATCAAGCCAGTGCTAACTGATCTAAGTACTGGTCAAAGCGTATATCTGCGTACCACCACTGCCTACCGCTACCAGGCCACTAACGCGGGAGTGCGCCGATTACAACTGAGCATAAGCGAGTTAGGGTCGCTTAACCTTACTAACGTGACTACGGCAGCGACACCAGCAGGAGGCGCGCAAGTTACTTTCACGCTTTCAGCGCCGGGCCAGGCGAGTCTGGAGATACTTAACATCAGTGGCCGGCCCGTCCGCCAAGTAGTGGCCGGCAGGACATATCCGGCCGGCACGGCACAAGTACTGTGGGATGGTCGCAACGGTGCCGGAGCGTTAGTGCCCGCTGGCACATATCTGGTGCGGGTAACGGCTCACGCTGACAACGGGCAACAAGTCAGCGCCTTGCGTCCACTCAGTATTGGCCGGTAACGCCTGAGTTAAGATCTATTCGGGCGCGCCGATACGGGCCTTGGGCCAGACGGAGTAGTCTGAGCCGATCTCCAATATTGATTGTCCGGTGGCGCCACGGTATTCCTCCAAAGAACAATAGCAGTCTCTTTACCGCCGGTTACCAGCCGGCGGTTAGACCGTTACAGCCCAACAGGCGGAGATAACTGCCGTGATTAGTAGCGGGAGATTTAGACCCTCATGGTTACTATGCAGCTGGCTTGCTTTACTAATCGCTTCGCCAGTCCCGAGTGGCAGTGCTACAACACCAAGGAAGGTACCAGTCTCGGGCACGCTCTACCGCATTATCCGGCCCAATGGTGCGACTCATCATATCCCGCCTGAGGCAGTAGCCGACCGCCTAATCGTCAAACTACGCCCTTATGTAGGCCCCCAACACCTTCAGCCTCTGGCAACACAGACGGCCTCGCGGATTGAACGAGTGCTGCCCGTCAGTGGGATGCTGGTAGTGAAGTTGCCTGCGGGCAGCGATCTGCAAACGGCTGCGGCTCAGTTTATGGCTCGTCCTGAAGTGGAGTTTGCAGTGCCCGACACGTTCGTATATCCCACCCGAGTTCCCAATGACCCTAAATACGACCAGCAGTACCACCTGTCGCTGGTGGACGCTCCCCAGGCCTGGGAGGTGACCACGGGAAGCGGTTCGGTGGTTATCGCTATTATTGACTCCGGTTGCGACCTGGACCACCCTGACCTGGCGGCCAAGATTTGGACCAATCCGGGAGAGACCCCCGGTAATGAAGTTGACGATGACGGCAATGGTTATGTTGACGATGTACACGGATGGGATTTTGTCAATAATGATAATGATCCTAATCCAGAACCTGACGGCGAAGACAACGATAGTAACGGCGAAGTTGACGAGCAGGTTTCGCACGGAACCTTGGCCGCCGGAATTGCCGCGGCGGTGACTAATGACGGGTGGGGTACAGCAGGGATAGACTGGTCGGCGAAGATATTGCCCATCCAGGTATTCGCCAGTGACGGTGGCAGCCCAGTGTCACGAGTCGCCGAGGCCATTGACTATGCCACCGCGATGGGGGTTAATGTCATCAATCTCAGCCTGGGCGGTGGCTATGCCCAAGGTTTTTCTCCTCCTATTAAAGCAGCCTACCAGGCAGGGATAGTGCTGGTATGTGCCGCCGGCAACAGCGACACCGAATTTACTGATGCTGAATCTACCTGGGAATCGCCGGTGTGTAATGACGGACCCAATGTATTTAGCGACAACTATATGCTGGGAGTTACCGCTACTGACCGCTATGACCAGCGAACTGCTTATAGTAATATTGACAGTTCCTCGGCCAATTTTGTAGATGTAGCCGCGCCCGGACAGGCGATCTACGGGCCGATGTTCTATGACCCCAAGTGGCCGATGTTCGACACCTACTGGGGCACCAACAGCGGCACTTCCTTCGCCTGTCCTATAGTCGCGGGACTGGCAGCATTGCTCATTGCTAATAATCCGACAATCACTCCGGCTCAGGTGTATGAGGCCATCCGTAACACTACAGATAATATTGACGAAGCCAATCCCGGTTATGCCGGCAAGTTGGGCACTGGCCGCATCAATCTCGCGCGGGCACTGGGCGTATCAAGTGCACCGCGTCCCGTCCGTGAACTGACGGCTCAGGATACTCCTGGAGACCAAGGAGACAGTATTACCATTACTTGGCTGAAATCTCCTGATGACGGGGCCGGCGCCGCCAGTGTAACCCAATACATTGTCCGTCGCCGCCTGGGGGCTACCGGCGCCTTCCAGGCCATAGCCCAATTGCCCGCGGGAACCGAACAGCACGTGGACAACACGGTTACCGATGGGACAGACTACTATTACCAAGTCCGCAGCAGCGATGGTGTGTTGTTCAGCGATTCGGATATAGTGGGGCCAGTTCAATCGCGCGATGACTGTCCACCACCATCAATAACCACCCTCTCAGCCACTGATCGCCCCGACGACGACGGTGGGGCCATTGTGCTAACCTGGTACTACCAGGCCCCCTCTGACTTCAGTGCCTACCGCATTTACCGCCGCACCCGCGATTTTAACCGCGTAGCCGAATTAACCCCGATAGTGACTATTGACGAGGTGGCGACAAATACGTACATTGACAGCGCCATAACCGACGGAGTTGATTACTACTACGCTATTACCGCTGTGGATCTGGTAGGTAACGAGGAGACGGTAGTACAAACGGCGGGACCCGTGCAGTCATATCCCAATGGTGAAGTGAACTTTGCTGCCGGCTTGGCTATGCTCGGGACCCCAGCGGTTCCTGCCGACCAGCATCCGGCGACGCTCTTTGGCTTGATACCGACTGAACTTGAGTATGCGCGATGGGACACAGCCAATAACTGTTATATATATTATGAGGGAGAGCCGCTAACCGATTTCCTCCGCTTGGCGTTGGCCCAGGGCTTCTGGATACAGTTTTCGCACCCGGTAACCGCACAGCTCGAGGGCACCACGGCACCGACTGGCGACTTTTCGCTTACCCTCCAGCCGGGCTGGCATCAACTGGCCAATCCTTTCTTTGGGGCCACTGATTTCGGGGCTGCCACCATAACTGACCAGGGCACGACCATGGATCTGCTCAGTGCCGACTTTCAGAATATTGCCCGGAGCATCGCCTGGGTGTACGACCCTGATGAGGGCGGTTATCGGATGATCAATGCCGATACTGCAGGCAGTCGGCTCATCTCGCCGTGGCAAGGATTCTGGATGTTAGTCCTGAAAGAGTGTATGCTGACCATTCCTCGTCCCTCGCCGCAGCCGGCAACGGCTGCTCATACGCAGGCCACCACGCGGGCTCGGCCGCCGACTGAACAGGGATGGAGTATCAGATTGGTAGCTAACCGCGGCCAGTACCAAGACCGGGATAACTTCTGCGGCGTTCAGCCGGCGCCGCAGATTACCAGAATAGATAATCCCCCGGCAATTGCCGGAGGTGTAGACCTATTCTTCACTGAATCAACCAGTGGCCGCCACTTGGCTGCCAGCCTTCGCCAGCACGATGCGACCGAATTGGAGTGGGACATAGTCGTAAGATGGGATAAGCCGGGCGGCGACATTGCAATGTCCTGGCCCAATATTGACCAACTGCCCCGGCGCTATAGCGCAACTCTGCGCGACTTAGACGGAGGTGCAACGGTTAACTTACGCACGCGCCATTGCTATAGATTTGGCAGCGATCACCCTGGGATACGCCATTTTCACCTCCAACTCACCACAATAGGACAGCACCCAGTTACTCTGACCAGCGTAACCACTCTGGGTCACCGAGGTGGAGGGCAACTGATATTTGTCTTGTCTAAACCGGCGAATTGTGATATAACGATTATGAACATTGCCGGACGCACCATAAGAACTATTGAAATAGGCCGAACACATCCCGCTGGACAAAATGTAGTAGTGTGGGACGGACGCAATACCACCGGCAGTGCAGTGCCCAATGGGAGGTACTTAGTTGAGATACAAGCCGCGGCTGAAGCGGGCAGTGTAGCCCGGGCCTTAGCGGCGATGACTTTACTTCGCTGAGCAAAAGTGGTAAACTTAAACCAATAAGCCCAATACAGGGAGGGGCTACTTACCCATGAACAATCGAGCGTACCTCATAATTTCACTAATTGGTGCCATATTGATCTCGTTGCTGGCCGGCTGCGGTGGCGGCGGCGCTGCTGGGGCACCACCCACTCCCCCAGCGCCGTCCGGTACGGCACAGATACAGGGCGAGGTCCGGGCCGCCGATAACCTTAGCCTGGCCCTGTCATATGCTGAAATTGCCGCCCAACCGGCGGCAGTAGCGACCACAGCCAACTCTCAGGGTTCCTTCACTCTGCGCAACCTGCCCGCCGGCAACATCACTTTGAACATCAATCCCGTCCATCATCCCGAGTATCAGGCGGGATCACTGGTCGTGCCAACCGAATCGGGAAAGGTCAGCACAGTTGTAGTTGCTCTGCTACCGAGTGCTGCCGAGCCGCCTACTCAGATAATCGTGGTACCGGATAGTCCGTCGGTGGAAGTGGGCGGAGTAATTGATTTTACCAGCACGGTGAGTACCGCAACAGGCACGATTGGGGTAAGTCCCACGTGGCAGATAACCGGCGACATCGGCTTCATCAGTAGTACCGGCCACTTCCAGGCTAACAATATTGGTATTGGCACAGTCACAGCAATTATCGGCGGCGTCAGCGACTCTACAACTGTCGAGGTTACACCGCCTGAGCCCCCGGATATCTCGACGGTGATAGTGTCACCGGCTTCTCTGCCGCCCTCGGGAGGCGCCGTGTCCATCGTAGCGGCTGTTTGCGACGGACAGGGCATTGGTGTGGACGGAGATGGCAATCCCCGAGTGCAGGCACAAATTGCTCTTCCGGGGGGCGGGACCGCTGACCCGCCTTTGCTAATGGACCTGGATGCCGGTACACTCCAAGATGGTACCTACCGTATTACCTACGCGGTAGGACCCAATGACAATGAGCCGGACAGTGCGGGCGTTCAAGCCCCCCAGACCTATACCGTGCGCATAGAAACCTGGGATACAGTGGGCAACAAGACCACCTCATCTCCTTACACTTTTGTTGTCCAAGGTGTGCTGGCCCCGCCTCCACCGCTACCTCTCTCGTAGGGTCTTACTGGCGGCCTGTTCAACCCAGCGGTGGCCCACAGTCATCCCGCCGCTACCCATCCATAGTCCCGTTGCTGGTAGGCTCTCGCTACTGGAGCAAAACTCGGCCTGGTCAGGGGATTGTCCACGGCGGGGACTGCGGGATTCTCCACTTCGCAACTGCTACCCAGTTAAGCCTGAGAAATCTGAGACTGGCCTACATGGCGGGCGCCGCGCTGGAGCAGCAATTGAAAATGCTCGTCGCGGCAGGCTGGTTCATCATGGCCCAGTGCCAGATAGAATACGTGCCCGTCACCCCACGGCTTTAGCCAGGCCACCGGAACCGCCTGTCCTTGATATAGCGCCGAGCAAAGCACCTGCACGCGGGGGTCATAGTCCAGTATGTACTGCTCGTCGGTGACGGTGAACTCTACTAAGTCCTTGGTAATAGGGTGCTCGGGGTCCACAACACTGACCTGATACTGGCGATACGGTGGATGACTGACGAAGTCCCGACCGAGCATAGCCCGATATTCGGGGCAAGCGCAGAACGAGACGGCTGCGGAGTGGACGCCTACAAAAGCCTTGCCGGCCGCTAGCCAATTCAACAGGCCATTCTTTTGCGCATCAGTAATCTCACCAAGGGTATAGTAGAAGATCAGCAAATCAAAGGGAGTCAGGTGGGGAGCCAGTAGTACATTCAGGTTTTCTTCCACATAGGTCAGGGCAAACTCGTCGGTTTGCACTAATGCATCGCTGATAGCCTGTCCACAGCCGTGGAAGTCGTGAACTTCACCCCCAGCAAGCACCAAAGTGTCAACTGTCGCCATAATGCCCCAGACTTGCTGTGAAGGAGTCCAGTACGCTCAGATGCAAGATCAGAAGACGGCCTGTATGGTGACCTGGAACAGGTTCTGGTCACCGGCTTCAGGGAACGGATTGCCGTCCCGGTCCAGATTGGCGTCACTGGAGCGGTCCTGATGGGCATAGGTCAGCACCACATCCACGCCATCGGCCACGTGGTGGGTGGTCTGAATGGCCCAGAGTTGGTCATAAGCCAACGACGAAACTTGCGCCTCAAGCCACCAATCGCTCTCTGTGCCTACCTTGTAATAGGTCAATTGCACAGGTATATCCCCTATGTGGGTCCAGATATTGCCGCCGAGGAACTCCAGGTTGGTCATAGCCGGCGGATTGCGCAGCCAGCGGTCCCAATAGATCAGGTTCCCGGGTCGGTGGCGCTGTTCAATTTTCAAATAGGGATGAATTGAGGAGTATTGAATATCATACTCAGCATCCACCAAGCACCAAGAGCCCTGCAACCAGAAGTCTTCAGATTTGGTAATGTCCAGCACCCACATCTCAGCATTTGGGACGTTCTTGCGCATATACCGACGACGGTTAGCATGGTGATACTCGCGCGCGTACTCCATGAGCACATACTTGTCACCACTATACCGCCAGGCGAAATCAACCCCCCGAGCGTCTTCGTTACCCACACCCTCAGGCAGCCAATTGACTCCTATTTCATACCGCGGGCGGTCATAGGACAATCTCATTGACAGGTATCCATCACTATCCCCAGACGTACCGTTCGGGATGGGCATCCAGTCGTAAGAAGCACCGCCGGCGAACACATCGAAGTCAAAGTGGCTGTTCCAGAGGCGGTCCAAGCGCCGGCGCACGCCCTGCTGAGCTCGGCGCTCGTTGTTGACCATCAGACCCAGGGCGTAATTCTGAAACTGACGGCCCACCCGCCAGAAGTCATCTTCCCCCAAGCGTCGGGTTAGCCAGGCTTCATCCAACCAGAAATGGTTCTGCCCGTAGCCCTCAGTGAAGACCCCCGGGGCGTTGCGGTAGGGCGGTCCCTCCAGCACTTCTGTTCCCAATATAGTCAGCGGCAACTCACCGTCCGCAAACTTCAGCCCCACCTTGGCATCAGTATCCTCGTCAAACTGGTAACTCGCCGCTACTTTTACCGTCAGGTCATCGCCCAGGCTTTCACTCTCAAAAAGATGGCGGCCCGTATAGCCGATACGATACTCAATCCAGCCCGAGATATGCGGTTTGTCTCTTTCCAATTGTGTAACTCGCTCGGTTACGTCGTCCAATAGTGTAGAAGTATCTGTTATGTCTTCGCGCAGTCGGCCGATTTCCTCGCTGAATTCGTCCACCAGGGCTTCCGCCAAGTGACGGACCTTGGTCATATCCGCTGGAGGCCCCGCTGGCCCGGGCTCGCCCGACGGGCCCGCAGGCCCAGTCTGACCAGGTGGTCCTATCGGCCCCGCTTCTCCGGACTCTCCTATGGGACCGGCAGGGCCGGCGCCAGGACCTGCCATTGTCCGCAAGGCATCCACCACCCGTGAGACGGCCATGGCAAACTCATAACGCGTCATCATTCGGTCACCACGGAACCACTTGTCCGGATAACCAATAATGATCCCGACGTCCATCAAAGCCTTGACCGCATCATACGCCCAGTGGTCCAGAGGAACAGTGTCGAGGGGATGGCTGGGGGGCGGCTTGACAGGCTTGGGTACAACCGTTACTCTGGGTTTCTTTCCCCGGGCCGGCTTAGGCCGAACCGGTATTTCCCGGAAAGGTCCACCCGCATTGACAGGGACAGCACTCAGGCTAACAAAAACTATAGCCCAGATCCAGTACCTACGCATCGTTATTGCCTCCTTTGACATTTGTTGCGTCAATTCAGCGACGTTGTGTCACATTTGGCTATTGCTGCCGATTGCGAATACTCAAACATTGCCTGACCCGGTATCGCTCAGGCTCCTGGGCTAACAATTCATGTCACATTATACCTGTTTGTCATAAATATGTCAAGTAACGATGGCGCCTTACCGGCCAAAATCGCCCGCATCGGCTAACAGGAGGGCTCCCTGTGCAGGATGCCTGGCACCGGGACAGCAACATACACCGGGGCTGGCACAGTCAGCCGAGAACTAAGAGGTAGCCCGCGTATTTCCCGGGCGATTGGCCGAATCGCCGAGGTGGGCAACATTAATGACTGTAATTCAATTCCTCCGTTCGTGAGTAGCGAAAAAGAAGGGAAAAACCTGGTCGCGTAGCGCAGGCCTTCGCGCCAATTGGAACTAAACGCCACTATCAGAGGAAACTTTCAAGCGATTGAGGGCGCGGGCTAAGGCCAGTTGGGCCCGCTGGACATCTATATCCTCTCCGACTTCGTCGCCACGCAGCCGCTTGCGGGCCCGCTCAGCAGCAGCCTGGGCCCGCTGGATGTCAATATCTTCAGCCGCCTCACCTACGTCAGCCAGGATCACTACCTGGTTATCTCGTACCTCGCACACCCCGCCGACTACTGCGAAGTACCGGCGGCTACCTCCAGGCAGTGTGACCACTACCTCGCCTATCTGTAGGTCAGCGATCATAGGGGCATGATGGGCCATTATGCCCAAGTATCCCTCATGGGCGGGTATTATGAGGGCTTCGGCTTCTTCTTTGAGCATTACGCCCTGAGGAGTCACCAATTCAACCGGAAAGGTAGAGGGCATATCTGTTACCACTACACCGCCAGGCTGTCAAATTCTCAATCTATTCTGCCTTCTGCTTGACATCGTCTATAGTAGCCACCAGACGGAAGGCGTCTTCGGGCAGGTCGTCATAATCGCCGGAGAGTATCTCTTCAAAGCCCCGAATGGTCTCTTCCAGCGGTACATATACCCCAGCCAAGCCAGTAAATTGCTCCGCGACAAAGAACGGCTGGGTCAGGAACTGCTGGATGCGCCGGGCCCGAGCTACAGTTTGCCTGTCTTCCTCGGACAGTTCTTCTACCCCCAAAATAGCGATAATATCGCGCAGGTCGCGATATGCTTGCAATACTTGCTGGACACCGCGGGCTACCTCGTAGTGTCTTTGACCAACTATAGCCGGGTCGATCAAGCGAGAAGCCGAGTCCAAAGGGTCCATCGCCGGATAGATGCCCTGCTCAAACAGTTCGCGGGAAAGAGAAACCGTAGCATCCAAATGGGCAAATGTGGTAGCCGGCGCCGGGTCGGTGTAGTCATCGGCCGGCACATAAATGGCTTGCACCGAGGTAATGGAGCCGTCCACCGTGGAAGTGATGCGTTCCTGGAGTTGCCCCATCTCGGTGGCCAAAGTGGGCTGATAGCCGACCGCCGAGGGTATGCGCCCTAATAGCGCCGACACCTCTTGGCCAGCCTGTACGAATCGGAAGATATTGTCAATAAACAGCAGTACATCTTGGCCTTGTTCGTCGCGGAAATACTCGGCCATAGTCAGCGCCGACAGTCCTACACGGAAGCGGGCGCCGGGCGGCTCATTCATCTGACCGAACACCAGGCAAGTTCGCTCCAAGACCCCGGCCTCCTGCATCTCCAGCCACAGATCATTGCCCTCGCGACTTCTCTCCCCTACTCCGGCGAAAACCGATACCCCTTTGTGCTCATAGCCAACATTGCGAATTAACTCCATAATCAAGACCGTCTTGCCTACGCCGGCACCGCCGAACAGCCCAATCTTCCCGCCTTGCGGGAAAGGCGCTAATAGGTCAATGGCTTTGATACCGGTCTCAAACTGCTCCTCAGAGACACTTTGCTGATCATACGGAGGCGAGTCACGGTGAATCGGCCAATGCTCCCCGTCAGCAATATCTTGGTCATCAATAGGTTCACCCAATAGGTTAAAAAGTCGTCCCAGTGTCCGCTCGCCCACGGGCACGGTAATAGGACCGCCAGTGTCCTCGGCTTCCGTACCCCGTACCAGCCCGTCGGTATTATCCATCGCCAGGCAGCGGACGATGTCATCACCTAATTCCTGCGCCACCTCCAATATTAGGTCAACATCCCGGCCTTCGTCCCGGACTCGGATTGCGTTTAGCAACTCAGGCAAGGCATCGCTGGGAAACCTGACATCTACTACTGGTCCGCGAATTTGTGTTATTTTGCCGACAGCCATTTTAATCTTGTTCATCCGTTGCGACAGGCGTCTCGCCTGTCGGGTATACGGACAGGCGAAATGCCTGTCCTACCAGACATTGTTACAGCCCGATGGCCTGGGCTCCGCCCACCACGTCCATCAGTTCAGCAGTAATCTCCTCCTGCCGGGCCCGGTTCAACTGCCGAGTGAGACCACTTATCATTTTCTCGGCGTTATCAGTAGCCGCACTCATAGCTATCATGCGAGCCGCCTGTTCGGCCACTTGGGTGTTGAGTATGATATTGCATATTTCGGCCTCAATAGCCCGAGGTAATAACCGAGTCAACAGTTGGGCAACGGGAGGCTCAAAAATGTATTCCTCGTCTCGGCCCGCACCCGACAGATCGGCTTCGGGTATAGGCAGAATCTGACGCGAGACCGCAGGATGGCGAACCATAGAGACAAAATCCGCGTAGATGGCCTGCACGCGGTCAACCTTACCTTGTTCATAAAGCCGCCGTACCAAATCAGACACTTCTCGCATCTGGGAAACATCTCGCGGGTCTCGTACTCCGGGCCAGGACTCCAGCACCTCAAGCCCCTGGCGGCGGGCCAATCGCTCCATCCGCCTCCCTACAGTAATAACTTGGACCGGAACCGTCTGACTTTGGATGAACTCGGAGGCAGCCGCCCACAGATTACTGTTAAAAGCACCACACAGGCCGCGGTCACCACCGATAACCAGGACCGCGATTGCACCGACCTCTCGGGGGATCAGATACGGATGAGCGAATTCTTCGGTCGTTGCGGCAGCCACGTGTTCCAGCACCCTTTGCAACTGTTCGTAGTAGGGTCTACTCGCGGCGACGAGTTGCTGAACCCGCTTGAGTCTGGCCGCCGCCACTAATTTCATCGCCCGGGTAATCTGGCCGATGTCCCGCGTTGTCTTTATTTTGCGCCGTAGTTTTCGCAGGCTCTGAGCCATCTTGCCATCCGTGTTGTATAATCTGTATAGTGTTTATCGCGTAGCGCAGGTTAGAGAACCTGCACTACGCGACCTGTCACTGCTTCCTCAGGGCCTCTTTGAACTCTTCTATCGCCGCGGCGAGTTCCTGCGCGGTCTCGTCGTCCAGTTCCTCGGTAGATTCCAGTTTTTGAATAATCTCGGGATATTGTTGGTGGATGAAGTCAATGAGTTTCGGCTCTAATTCGCCTATGCGCTCCGGTCCGATGTCATCCCAATGCCCACGCGTGCCGCCAAAGAGAGCGATGGTCTGGTCAACCGAGGACATAGGGCCATACTGGCGCTGCTTGAGCACTTCCACCATCCGCTGGCCGTGCGCCAGAATCTGACGGGTGCGCTCATCCAATTCGGAGGCAAAGCGGGTAAAGGACTCGTATTCTCGGTAGCTGGCCAGGTCAGTGCGCAACTGCCCACTGACCTGCCTCATCATCCGCGGTTGCACTGCACCACCGACCCGGGAGACACTCAAGCCCACATTGATGGCCGGCCTGACCCCCTCGTGGAACAGTTCAGGCTCAAGGTAAATCTGACCGTCAGTGATAGAAATGACATTGGTGGGAATATAAGCCGAATAATCGCCTTCCTGGGTCTCCACGATAGGCAAGGCAGTAAGTGACCCACTGCCGCGCTGGTCGCTGAGTTTGCAAGCCCGCTCAAGCAATCGGGAGTGTAGGTTGAATATATCGCCGGGATAGGCCTCACGGCCCGGGGGCCGGCGCAGCAGCAGAGAAAGCTCGCGATAGGCCCGAGCATGCTTGGAGAGGTCATCATATATCACTAACGCGTGCCGGCCAGCCTCGCGCTCATACTCGCCGATGGTGCAGCCAGCAAAGGGGGCAATATATAGCAGGGCGGCGGGGTCGCTGGCCCCGGCGGCTACGATACAGGTGTACTGTAGGGCATCGTGCTGGTGAAGAATTGTCGCAATGCGCCGTACCGTGGACAGTTTCTGGCCGATGGCCACATATATGCAGCGCACATCACTGTCGCGCTGGTTGATAATAGTATCAATAGCCAGCGCCGTCTTACCTATCTGGCGGTCACCGATGATAAGTTCGCGCTGGCCTCGCCCAATCGGAGTCATAGCGTCAATAGCCTTAAGACCGGTGTACAGTGGCTCGGTAACAGGCTGACGCTCAGTTACCCCCGGAGCCTTCACCTCTAAGGGGCGAGTCTGCTCGGTGGCTATAGGGGGGCCGTTATCCAGAGGTTCCGCTAAGGGAGTTATAACCCGGCCAAACAACCCTTCGCCCACCTTGGTCTCGGCAATTCGCTCGGTACGCCGAACCTTATCACCTTCTTGAATCTCCTCATCAGGTCCCAGCAGAATACAGCCGACGGTCTCTTCTTCCAGATTCAAGGCGATGCCCATTATCTCGCCCGGGAATTCGACTATTTCTTGAGACATCACTCCCCGCAGACCATCAACGCGGGCGATACCATCCCCCACCTCCACCACGCTACCTACCTCTTCCACCTGCAATTTATGCTCGTAGTGGGTGAGTTGTTGGCGGAGAGCCGAGATGAGGTTTTCTGAATTTACCCGCACCCGATTCACCTCAATAACTATTCCTGGTCTGTATCGGCGGAGTCAATGCTAACCGGGGCTTGATGAATAGACTCCAGCATCTGCTGGAGCCGGCCCCGAACCGTGTTATCTATTATCGTATCGTCTATAGTTATCCGCAATCCTCCGATTATCTCGGAGTTGGCTTCCTGTTGTATGACCACGGGGGCCCCTGCGAGTGGTTCCAAGGCGGCCGCCAGTCTGCTTTCTTGCTCGGCGGACAGCGGCACAACCGTCTCTACTACGGCTCGTTTCGCGCCGCGCCGCTCCAGTTCAATCTGTTCGTACACAGCAGCGGAGGTCTGCACGGCTTCCCGCAGTTGCTCCAACTCCCTGCCGACCGCGTCTACTTCGCCACCTTGTTCAGCGATGTCCAGAAGCGTCTGTATATACTCGCGTGCTTCCCGGTCTGTAGGCATCTGATGAATCTACTCCTGCTGATTCTCGGTCTGGGCCATTTGCTCGATGTCGGCAATCGCCGCGTCCAACAGGGCCCGCTGGCTCTCTTCGTCCAGGCTGCGGCGCAAAAGCTGCTCGGCGACCTCAGCAGATAACGCCGCCAATTCGTCGCGGGCCTCGGCCATAGCCTCCTGGGTCTGCCGCGAGATAGCCTCTGCGGCGCGTCGCTCTCGCTCCCGGGCCTGCTGGTGGGCCTTATTAACTATACGCTGGGCTTCCGTCTGAATTTCGGTTTTGGCCTGTTGGGCTTCCTCGCGGGCCTCAGCCATGATTTCCTCGCTGCGTTGCCCCAGCTCAGCCCACTTGGTTTCCGCCTGCTGGCGGGCCTCCTCGGCATTATCCCATTCGGCGGATATACGCTGCCGGCGGTCGGTAAGGAACTGGCGCATCGGCCCAAAAAAATACCGGCGCAGCAGACCCAGCAGTACCAGGAAGCCGATAATATTTACCAGTATTACTCGGGGCTCAATACCCAAATCATGGAATAGGCGGCCGATTAACTGCATATCCGACACTCCTCCCAAGTGCGCTACTGGCTACATTTGTCCAACCTTGGCAATCAATGCACCAATGTGCCCCTGGAGCATAAGAAATGTCAGCAGGGCGTAAATGACCAGCGATTCAATCAGCGCCAGGGTGATAATTAGGCCCCGCTGAATGTCCCCGGACGCTTCGGGCTGACGGGCAATGCCCTCCATAGCAGCGGCGCCAACCCGTGCCTGGGACAACGCTCCGGCGACTGCCGCTATGGGCACGGCCAATCCAACGACGGCGGCAAGTACGGCGGCAAAAGACATGGTTTGTATCCTCCTACTATTTGATAAACAATGATACAGTTAGTTTCACGCACCTGCGATACAAGAAAGGCTCTAATGCTGGGTTTCTACCGCGCCCTGGATGTATACTCCGACCAGCATAGCAAAGATTAATGCCTGAATCAAACTGACCAGCAGACCTAACAACAGCAGCGGTAGATGCCCGACGGCAATGCCGGCCACGATTATGGGCGCCCGCAGGGCGGCTGACAGGTGAGTCATAGCCCAGACACTACCCAGCAGAATGAGAATTTGACCGATGACCATTTCCTTGCCGAAGATATTGCCAAACAAACGGATAGACAGGGACAATAGTCGGGCTATCTCCCCTATCACATGGATGGGTATCATCAGCGGGAATAGCCACCAGGGCTCCCCGACGAAATGCAGTACGTATCGCCAGCCGCACTCCCGAAAGCCATAATACTGTACCGCTACCAACGAGATAATTGCCAGAGCCAGGGTCATATTCAGGCTGGCGGTGGGCGATATGAACCCGGGCACCAGGCCAGTGACATTCATAATCAAGATGTATATGAACAGACTACCAATAAGCGGCGCAAAGCGCTCCCCGCCCGGGCCAATCAGTCCTACACACAAGTCAGCGAGGAACTCGTAGACCGACTCGGCGATGGTTTGCCAGCCGGATTGGGGCACGAGCCTGAGACGGCGCGTGCTGCGCCAGGCCAGCATCGCCAACAAGCCCAGGACTACCCAACTGGTAATTACGCCGAGATTAACGTAAGGCTCGGCCCACGCGGGCAGATGCTGGACAATTATGTTTAGCCAACTGCCTGCTTCTTCGTGCATACAGGCTCATTACACTTTATAGTGTTCTATCTATCCCTACGAATCTGGTTGCGCTTGGTATCTGTGGTTAGCCCAGTCAGCACCAATACTGCAAGAGGCGTGCCATAGCCAACCGCTATGCCTACGCCGCTAATCTGGGTATAAGTAATCAGCAGGTACAACCCGCCGATTGCCAGGGCATATTTGCCTACCTGTAACGCTACTACGCCCCGGCCAACAGAATGTCCGGCCGATTTGTTCCCGGTGCGGCCCACCATTGCACTACTCAGCAGCACTACACTGTATAACATGACTATGGCCAAGAGAGCGCCGGCGACAAAGCCCATTAGGAAACTCCACTGGCGGCCCACACTTAGCCCGACACTCACCACGGCTACGAGTAGGCCGGTGGTGTAATAGACTCGTATAATGAAATCGCGTTGCTGGTTGTCATTCATCTTTGCCGGTATGCCTGCCCACTTCCCGCGCCAATTCCATAAACCCCGCCACACTCCCTAAAATCACACCGATCACCGTCATCCACGGGCCGGTATCCCATCGGTCATCCAGCCATACTCCTCCCCACGCCCCCAGGCCCACACAGATTGCCAGCACCAGCCCTACACTGGACAATCGCACTATATCTGCCCATGTCCGATCGGGCTTGGGTCTCATCTGAATGCCCTCAAGGCAAAAGAATACCACCTTCGCCGGGATATGTCAACTACAGGTAAGGATTCTACGAGGGGGGTAGCGACGTTACACCTGATTAGCCAGCAGGTACTATCTGGTTGGGTTTGCCCGCCCGGGATTAGGCCTGCGCACGCCTGCCGTAGTTTCTGCGTTGGCGGATTACTACTTGTGAATCTCTTCGGGTTGATCTACTTGATGACTATGCGCCCGGTGGACCCGCTGCTTTTCAATTGCGCGATTTGTTGATTTAGGTGAGCGGCAACTGCAGCCAGTCGGTCGGAATTGAATTCTTCTGCCTCGCTGTGATAGATTGCTTTGTGTCCAGTTCGGACCGGCGCCCAGATCGGCTCCTGAGGCGAGGTGGGCAGCGTCGCTAATCCTGGCCCGGCTGGTCCGGTTGGCGCCGTAGTAGTTGGCTTGACCATGACGATTGTGGGTCCGGGTTTAGTCCGCTCGGCGGGAGCCAGTTCCGTTGAGGGCGGCGGGGCAGCTGGCGCAGGCGGCCCAGCAGGCACACTTCCCGGTTCGGTAGCCGGCTGGGGTTCGCCCGCCACTTCCTCCTCACCACTAACTGTTACTTCCGGTGCGGGTCGGGCAGGCTTTGATGTTACTCCTAAGCCAGACGGACGAGACCTGGGCCCTCGGGCGTTGGCCAGACGCGGGCCACGGGCGTTCTGGGGAGGCGTGGGCGGCTCTTTGGCCGTTTCAGTGCTATCGGTAATATTAGAGGCAGTGTCAGCAATAGACTCCACAGCCGGCGGCGTCGCAGGGCGCTCAGCCACTATGGTAGCCGGGGGCTGGTGAGGGCCGGGCAAGTTCTGCGGCGCCAGAATCAGCCCCAATACAATTACCGCGGCGGCAGCAGCCCCGGCCAGGGCAACTCCCACCGTCCGCCACGATATACGCTTACCCACATAGCCAATAATTTCAAGTTCATTGGCCGCCACAGACTCGGTCACCGCGTGGTGCACCCGCTTATCCAAACCGGCCGGCACCGTTACTGGTGGGACGGCGTGCAGGGCGGCAACAACCTGCTGGCTCTGCTTGAATATCCGGTAGCAATCAGGGCAAGTGAATATATGGGCCTCACATTGCTGCTGCTGATTAGGCGACAGTTCGCCGTCCAGATAGGCAGAGATAAGTCGCTGAGCTGCTCTACAGGAGACGGCTCGCACTGGCCTGGTCCGGCTTGTCGCTTGAAGGATTGTATCTTTGAGCCGCTCGGACGCTACTGGTGGAGGCTGATTGGCGAGGCTCTGGGATATAGCCATCAGCCTCTGGTACAGACGGCGGCAGTGCGGACACAAGCGTATATGATTGGCCAACCTGCTGGTTTGCTCACCAGCCAGTTCCCCATCAATGTATTCCTGGATTTCCCCCTCTGAGGGGCAACTGCTCATAGCCACAATACCAAACTCCCAGTTATTGCTCCTGGGCTGCTGATATAGATTCGCGTCTATCTATATGGACAAGTTCAGAAAGGAAAAGTTTCCGCGAGGTTGCGATTATTTCTGTGTCTGCTACGGAGAAGAACCACAGGTGAGGGGAACACTTATTAGTAGAAGTGGCCCAGAAAGGCGAATTAAGCCCAGAAGCGCCAGATGGCCAGCCGCGGACGCACCCGCTGGGACCACCACTGATGAAGCCCTTTCAACCCGGGCAGGGGACTGGGGGATGCTGATTCGCCGGCCCAGGCCTCCTCACTCGCAGCCTGCAACGCCAGCCCGACCCCGGTAGAAAAGATGGGATTAGTGACAGTAGCGGCCAATTTACCCAGATTCAGGGGGCTGCCATATCGCACAGGCAAGTCGCGCAGAATCTCTGAGGCCAGCCGGTCAGTACCCCACAGTTGCGAGGCGCCACCGGTCAGTACCACTCCACCAGCAGTCATATCCAAGTCGCCAGCCTGCTCAATACTTTCGCGGACCATAAGGAATATTTCTTCCAGGCGAGGCTGAATCACCTCGCCGAGGAGTTGGCGAGGCACGCGGGCCGCCTCGCCCGTGCCCATTTGGGCTACCTGTATAACTTGATCCGCCGAAGCCAACTGGGGAATAGCTACCCCAAACTTGCATTTAACCTTCTCGGCTTCCTCGTGATTGATGTGGAGCAAATGGGCCAAGTCGCGGGTTAGGTGGTTGCCGGCCACTGGCACGGCGGCGCTATGATAGATGGCTCCGTCGCGAAACACCGCTATATCAGTGGTGCCTCCACCAATGTCAATCAATATGACCCCTAAGTCACGCTCGGCTTCGGTGACTACAGCCAGGCTGGTGGCCACTGGCTCCAGTATACACCGTTGCACCTTTATGCCGATTTGCTCGACGCAGCGCTGCAGATTCTGGCGGACGCTAGCCGTGGCAGTAACTATGTGGACGTGAGCATCCAGGCGATGCCCGCTCATACCGATAGGCCGTTTGATGCCCGACTGGCCGTCAATGGCAAAATCGCGCACTATAGTATGGATAATTTCCCTCTCCCGGCCCACAGGTACACTGTCAGAAGCGCTCTGGACCGCTTTCTCCACATCGGCAGCAGTAACTTCGCCCGACGGGTTAACGCGGACGCGCCCCGTCTCATTACGCGCGGCAATATGTCCGCCTGTAATACCCACGTAGGCTCCATGTACCGACCGGTTAGCCATGCGCTCGGCCCGAGCCACTGACTCGGCTATGGCCTCGGTGGCCTCCTGCTGGTCAACAATTACGCCCCGTTTAAGCCCCGCCGAGGGGCTCAGGCCCACGCCAAGGACATCTAAAGCCCCACGAGCCGACTGCTGGGCAATTACAGTGCATATTTTGGTGGTGCCCACATCCAGGCCGGCTACATAGTCAGGTATTGGCATCGCTAACTGCGCTCCTACGGCAATCAGCCATCAGCACTCGGCATTCAGCATTCAGACAACAGCTATACGACTATGGCCAACGATCGGCTGTGTCCAGTTCGCCGTCCCGCGTCCCGCGTCCCCAGTCCCCAGTTCCCAGTCAGTTCACGGTTTCCACACTGGCCGGTCCATAATCCGTACATCAATATACGCCGGCTGCGCCCCGCGACGCTGCAGTTCTTTGAGAATGGCCGCAAACATCATAACCTTACGCTGCAGATTATCAGCACTGCCCGCCTCTCCCTGCACACCAGCCGCGGTACAGAGCCTGATTGAATAACGCTGCGAAAAATCTATGATTAGTCCGGATCTGACTTCCTCGTTTTCCAGCCCGGCCAGACATTGGGTGAGCAGGTTAAGACTATTGGGATTTAGTCTTTGGCCCGCAGATATTGGTCCTTGTATCAAACCATAAATCTGAATGAGGTCTGCCGGCGCTCGCGAGGCACAAATAACGCATACGCCTTTCTCATCTACCAGCGAAAAACCTGTATCGCACTTAATTGCCGCCACTGGTTCCCGCGGCCATACTCGTATTACCAATCGTGACGGCAGATCAGGCTCCACTTGAGCCTGCTTAATCTGAGGACATTGCTCTATCGTATGGGCCAGCCGCTGGACCGGGTAGAACAGGGCACTGGCCTCGGCGGGAACCATTGCCTGGGCCAGGACTTGCTGAGCGAGTTGCGGAGTCGGAGCGATCACCTGTACTTCACGAATCCAGAAATACTCAGAAGTGCCCACACCGTAGACAAAACTGAACAGTATCACCAACCCAGCAACCTGGACCGCTCGCCGATAGCGTAGCCGCCAGAGGCCGACTTCAGACTCACCACGAGAATCCTGTTGACTCAATCGGGCCACTTTGATCCCTGTTATGTCTATTGCTGCTACTTATCCTGCGATTGCTGCGCCGTATCTACGAGTCGTTCGGCTACCTGACGGATATCTCCTGCTCCGATGGTCATAACTATGTCCCGCGGGCGAGCCGTCTCCAGCAGGAAATCCACTATGTCATCAGCGGTAGGGATATATCGCACCAACTTATCTGGCTCATAACTGCGGACCCGCTCATACAATTGCTCAGCGCTGACTTCGTCGGTGGGCGGCTCGCGGGCGGCGTATATATCGGTGATTACTACTACATCAGCATTCTGGAAAGACTGGGCAAATTCGTCCATCAAGTAGCGGGTGCGACTGTACAAGTGAGGCTGAAAAACAGCAACTATGCGGCGGCCAAAGTGGTCTTTGGCCGCCTGGAGCGTGGCGCGTATCTCGGTAGGATGGTGGGCATAATCATCAATTATCCGGTAACCGTTCACTCGGCCAATCTGCTCGAACCGACGACCGACGCCGGCAAAATGTTCCAGAGCGGCCGCCGCCTGGACCACATCCAGTCCCGCCTGCTCAGCGACAGCCAATGCCGCCAGGGCGTTGAGGACATTGTGCTGACCTACCAACGGCAGGGCAACTGACCCCAGCGCTTGACCATCTATTATCGGCACAAAACTCACGGCATCGCCCCGGGGCGCCACCTGTTGGGCCGTAATCTGAGCCTCGGAGGTCATGCCATAGGAGATTACAGGCGCCGGAGTATGCTGTATCGTCTCCACGGCCTGCGGGTCGTCAGCGCAGTAGACGACGAAACCGTCCGGGTCGGCTGTACCTACGAAGTTAGCAAAGGCCTGGCAGAGGCTGGCAAAGTCATTGTGCTCGTCCAGATGGTCCGGTTCAATACTGGTTAGCACCTGCGAGCAATTTCTATATTTCAGGAAAGAACCGTCACTTTCGCACGCCTCAAAGATAGCCCAGTCGCCCTGACCCAGGCGGTAGTTGCCAACCAGATTCGGGCAGTAGCCGCCCAGAAATACCGTAGGGTCGTACCCTAACTCCAGGAAGATGCTGCCAATCATCGCGGTGGTGGTGCTCTTACCGTGGGTCCCGGTGACAGCAATGCGTTGCTTGTCGGCGAGCAGCATAGTCAGCAGTTCGGAGCGATGTATAACCCGCCGGCCGCTGGCCCGGGCGGCAGCGAGTTCGGGATTATCCTCGCGGATGGCGGTCGTATAGACAACAAGGTCGGCGTCATCAATATTGCCGGCAGCCTGGCCGTCATATACCTGGATGCCGGCGAGCCGTAACTGCCGCACCCGCTCAGAGTCCTTCGTGTCTGAGCCGGTTACCGCAAATCCCTGTTTATTCAACGCCTCAGCCAGGGCGCTCATTGACACCCCGCCGACGCCGATGAAGTGAATATGTTGAGAAGGCTCCAGATGCATATTGGACTTTCCTTACCTGCTGCTGACCATACACAATCTATTTTACAATATAAAGAGGTCTTTTGGCAAGGACTCGCGAAGTACAGGTTATTCGTCCCGGGCTTGCCTGGCACTTAACGAGGAAAAGATTGTACGAATAATTTTGGTTCAGGAGGTACATTATGAAATCAGCACTGATGGTCTGGGGAGGCTGGGAAGGTCACGAACCTAAGCAGTGCGTGGATATTTTCGCTCCGTATTTAGAGGAGCAGGGCTTTGAGGTCAGAGTCGTCAACACGCTGGATGTCTATCTGGAGGAAGACTATATGGCCGCTCTGAGCCTGATTGTGCCCGTGTGGACAATGGGTGAAATAACCTCGGAGCAAGAAAAGGGGCTGTTGGCGGCGGTGCTTAGCGGGGTGGGCATCGCTGGTTGGCACGGGGGTATGGGCGATTCGTTCCGCAACAACACCGAGTATCAGTTTATGGTGGGCGGCCAGTGGGTAGTCCACCCGGGAGGCATCGTTGACTATGAGGTCAACATCATCAACCACGACGATCCCATCACCGCCGGACTGTCAGATTTCGCGATGCACTCCGAACAGTACTATATGCACGTGGACCCGTCCAATGAAGTACTGGCCACGACCACTTTCAGCGGCGAACATTATCCTTGGGTCGCGGGTTGTGTGATGCCAGTGGTCTGGAAGCGGCGGTATGACCAGGGCCGGGTGTTTTACACCTCGCTGGGTCACGTCGCCGCGGACTTCCAAGTCCCCGAGGTACGGCAGATCGTGGAGCGCGGGATGCTCTGGGCCAGCCGTTAGAACGGCAGTTATTAGCAACGACAGCAGCGACAGCAAGGACAGCAACAGCACTATAAGCGACCGGCCAAGCGCTCACGGTACTCACTCTGGGCTAGACACTAATTCCCCTCTCTGGGACGGAGAGGGGCCAGGGGTGAGGCCCCTCATCCCCTGCCGCTATCTGCCTGCTTCCCCGCCCCCTGTAACAGCACGGGTTTCGCGGACCAATAAGCGGTTGATGGCGTTCAAATATGCCTTAGCACTGGCTTCCACGATGTCGGTGCTGCTGGCCTTGCCAATGGCCTCCTGGCCATTGCGCTTTACCTTCACCGTGGCTTCGCCAATGGCATCGCGGCCCATGCTCACGCTGCGCACGGAATAGTCTTCTAAGGTCAGACTGACGCCAGTAATCCTATCAATGGCCTGGTAGGCCGCATCCACCGGCCCATTGCCGCAAGCAGCGTCTACGAAGGTCTCGCCTTGCTTTTCCAGTTTGACCGTAGCCGTGGGCATTGTTCCCGAAGTGGTCTGCAGATCCACCAGCCGCCAGGTCTCGGGCACCTGAGCCGTCGCCTCGCGCATAATTGCCTGCAAATCCTCGTCATAGACCTGTTTCTTCTTATCAGCTACCTCCAGGAAGCGTTGGTAGACTTCGTCAAGTTGCTCATCAGTGACTTCGTAGCCCAACTCGGTCAGGCGCTGGCGCAGCCCATGGCGGCCGGAGCGGCGGCCCAGGGTGAGGACACTCTCACTAAGGCCCACATCTTCGGGCCGCATTATTTCGTAGGTTTGACGGTCCATAATTACCCCGTGTTGGTGGATGCCGGCTTCATGAGCAAAGGCATTTGCCCCGACAATGGCCTTATTGGGCTGGACAACAAAGCCCATCAAATTGGAGACCATCCGCGAAGTCTTGATGATTTGCTGTGTACGCACATTGGTGATCACATCGAACTCATCGGCGCGGGTCTTTAGGGCCATTACTATCTCTTCCAGGGAGGCATTACCGGCCCGCTCCCCCATCCCATTGATGGTACATTCTACCTGGCCAGCGCCTGCCTTTACCGCCGCTAGTGAATTGGCGACACTCATCCCCAAATCATCGTGGCAGTGGACACTGATGGTGCACTGGTCAATATTGGGCACATGTTCGCGCAGGTACTCAATGGTGCTGGTCATCTCCCACGGGGTGGCATAGCCGACGGTATCGGGGATATTGATTGTAGTAGCCCCCGCCTCAATAGTGGCCTGGACAATTTCGCCCAGAAACTGCCAATCGGTGCGCATCGCGTCTTCGGGAGAGAACTCCACATCGTCGCATCTCTCCCGAGCTAACTTGACCGCCGTCACGGCCATATCTAACACCTCGGCGGGTGTTTTACCCAATTTCTTCGCCAGATGGACCGGAGAAGTGCCCACGAAAGTATGAATACGCGGACGGGGACAATCCTTCAGGGCTTCCCCGCAGCTGTCAATATCGTCTTCCATCGTGCGGGCCAGCCCGCAAATAATCGGCCCCTGCACCTCCAGGGCTATGCGCCGGACAGCCTCCAGGTCCTCAGGTGAGGAGATAGGAAAGCCGGCCTCAATTATGTCCACATTCAGCGCGGCGAGTTGGTGAGCAATGGTCACCTTCTCAGACACACTGAGGCTGGCGCCGGGCGACTGCTCCCCGTCGCGCAGGGTGGTATCAAAAATCTTAATAACTCTGGCCATAATAATTCCTCCTTTAGCAAACAGGTAGGAGCTGACTATCTGTGAGACTCCCTCGTATCGCGTAGGCGAGGTTCTCTAACCTCGCCCCGCAGCGCAGGTTGAGACTTCGAGGCGCTCAGTCGAGCCGAACCTGCGCTACGCACAATGACAAAAGCCTTCCGTCTCCTCAAGAGACGGAAGGCTTGATAGTCCTGTCCGCGGTACCACTCTTGTTGGCCGCTGGTGCGGCCCACTCAGCCAGCACGGGATAACGTCAGGTCCGATGCTGCTTCCCTTCTAACGGTAGGAACTCCGTCGGTACCTAATAAGGCCCTTTAGCCTGTTCAGCCCGCAACTCAGAGGCGAGATTCAGCCCGCTTCGGATAGCCGCCTTCCAGCCAGGAGCGGCCTCTCTGTATCCTCCCCGAGCCTACTACTCCTCGTCAGAGTCTTTTTCCGCAATTACCAATTACCACAAAATTATACTTGATTGATACCCAATTGTCAAGAAGACTAAACTCACTTCGCTATGAAAGGCAACAGTTAAGGGATGACCATGAGAGCCCCTTTGCCTTATGTACCAACTCTACTTAGCCCTCTGCTGGATCAAGGCTTTTATCAACGATGCATCCAGTTCGCGATCGGCACCGATAAGATAAACCGGCCGGTAAATGCCACCCATGCCGAAGCGGTTGTAAACTCGTACCGCCATGGTATTCTCTTGGCCGAACTTCAAGCAGGCATGGGCCTGGAAAGCAAACGGCGTTACCCAGATGGCCCTGGGAGCCAGGCCAGTTGAGGCGCAGCTATGCTCATAGGCCTGCTCCCCGTTCAGATAAATGTAGGCATCTTCATCTATCGCGCCGAAGTACAGGTAGAGAAGCTTATGCCTGTTCAGTTCATCAGGAATCTGGAAAGATTGTCGGTACCACCCAAAGCCGGTATAGTCAGGAAAGCCTTGACTTTCCCAGCCAGAATACCCGCCCACATCGCTGCGCACTTGTGCCCATTTGCCATCATCAAAGGAGCTATCAAACCAGTTCTCAGACACGCCAATCTCATCGGGGTCAATGGCGAATCTCCACACGCCTCCCAGCGGTTGGATAGTGACTTGCTCCTCGGGAATTTCGGCGGCTTCCTTGTGAGTCTTAACGTTCTCTCGCCACTGCTTGAGTCTCTCATCAAGCAATGCCCCTTCCCTAATGCGTGCAATGCCCCATTCTTTGGCTATCCGTGCAAACTCTTCCACAGTCGCATCATACTCCTGCCAAGAAGAAAAGCATTCCCCAGGGCGGGATATCTTAACATAATCAATGGGTAGCCGCTCTTTGTGCACTCGCAGTAGCAAGACCGGGTCATCGGCCACTGCAGCCTGGGCCTTATCAAATAGTTCGTCCGCCTGGTTGATTATCTGCTTAGTTAGATACGCCGAAGTTGGCGCGTCGTATATATGGACGTGGATATTATCTTCTTGCACTTTTTGGTGCAGCAAGGCAATGTATTGCCGGATAGGCCCGGCGGCTGGCCCATAGTAGGCTTGCAGGAACGCATTCATTTCCTTTTTCCAGTTACAATCAGGATTCCACAGACACCGGGCCATTATATACGAGCGCAGCTCGGCAAATTCGCCGCCACCATGATAGTTGCCCTCTTCAAATATGCCCTTGACATTGTGGTCAATAAAGAACTTGATGTTAGGCTGGAGACTATACAGGTTGGGGAAGGGCATAATGTAGTGGGCAAAGTTGGTAACGTAATCCCATACATGTAAGCGATTGCACATCTTTGACCAGCCTATTATATCTTCGCGGAAGCGGGTGTTTTCCGCCGAATCACAGGTACTGAGCGGGTGGGAGAAGCAGCACTCAATGCTGCACAAGCGCACGATGACATTGGGGCGGGGCTTGATATGTTGCGGTGGCTTGCGACTGTACTGATAAGCGAGGGTATCAATAGCCACATCGGGGAACTCATCTTTAATATTGTCAGCTATCTGGTTGACAAAATGCAGTATCGGCCCGGCCTGGCTGCCTTCGTGTTCAGCCAGCGCTCGACACTTCTCGCATTCACAGTATGCCCAGCAGTCATTCTGGGAGACGGAAACAATATTGACCTCGGGGCTGTCGCGTAGCCACTGGCGGACGCTTTCAGTGGCAATCTTGACCACGTCAGGATTGGTCAGGCAAAGCTGTGCCCTCTCGTGGGTGCGTTTCCCGTCAATCTCAGAGAAATATTCAGGATGCTGCTCAAAGTATTTGCCGGGAGAGACCAGCGAATAGAAGGTATGAACAAAGCCTTTGTAGACAATCTTACCCCCGTGCTGTTTGCCCAGCGCCGCACGGTTGCTGTTCATCCGGTTACGGGCCGCCCAGTCTCCGTCAAAAGCCTCGGTGTAGAACGGTTCACGATATTCCAGCACTCGTACTTTCTGGTAATCTATGTTAGGAAGCTCAATGGTCGGCCGATGGGGTATATGAGTGACCTCGGGAGTGAACCACCGGCAGCCCAGGAACTTGTCCAGAAATTCATAGCAGGCATACATCGTTCCCCGCTGTCGTCCGCCCGCTAACACCAGATCAGACCCCACCGTCTTTATCACAAAACCTTCGTTGCCCAGGGCCTCAAAATTGATGTCCACCGGCAGCCGGTCCAGAATTTTACTTCTACCCACCAGTATCATCGGGCCACTGACTGGTATCCGCCTGATGGGGAGTTTAGCGCCACAAATCTGCTCCAGAAACTTCTGGAGCTCTTCGGCCCCATGCTGCTCGGACGGCGAGCAATGCCGATCAATTACGATGGTGTAATCTGATTGTCCATCGCTAGCTAACGTGATGTCCGCCTGCGCCCTTTCGCATAGACCCAGCAGCAGTATTCCAACCGTGATGTATACAACTATTGTGCCTGGGGCAACTTTGATAATCATATTCTCCCTCCTGATCTCTAATTCATCTGGCGTATGCTTCCAAAATACCTCAATGTCAAGGCGATGAAACTCTATTCGGCATTGAACTGCACATACTCCGGACTCAAATCACAGGTCCAGACGGTGGCCTGGGCCTCACCCAGCCCTAAGTCTACCGCGATACTGATTTCGTCGGCCTGCATGCGCCGCTGGCCTTCGGTCTGGTCATAATCAAGTATTTGTCCCCGGTCCCAGACCGGTATTCCCGCCAAAGTCAGACTAACCGAGGCCGGATCAAATGGCTGACGGCTACTGCCTAATGCGGCGGCAATGCGGCCCCAGTTGAAATCCTGACCATAGATGGAACACTTCAGCAGATTGTAGTTAGCGATGATTTTGCCAACGTGGCGGGCTTGCTCCCAATTCTGCGCACCGCTGACCGTGATTTCCACAAATTTGGTGGCCTCTTCCCCATCGCGGGCTATCATTTTGGCCAGTTCCCGCGTTACATAGCATAAAGCAGCCATAAACACCTGGTAACCTCCTGATTCCGGCGCAGTGAGGGGAATATGACCGGCCCGACCATTGGCCAGGATAACCACCGTATCGTTGGTGCTCATACAATTGTCTACCGATATGCAATTGAACGATTGCTCCACAGCCTCGGGCAGACTGGTGCGCAGCAAGTGAGGGGCGACAACTAAATCGGTGGTGATGAAGCAGAGCATTGTGGCCATATGCGGGCAAATCATCCCCGCACCTTTGGCAACAGCACCCATCTTCACTGGCGTGCCGGCGACTTCAAACTGTACCGATATCATTTTGGGAAAGGTATCGGTAGTCATTATTCCCCGAGCCACCAGTTGCGGGTTATCCCGGCTCAGCTGCCCACTAACCTCCCTGACACCCGCCGCCATCTCGTCCATCGGCAGTTGAACGCCAATGTGGCCGGTTGAACAAACCACTACATCCTCTGGCGGCACCCCCAAGGCTTGGCCAGCCAACTGAGCCATCTGGCGAGCATTAGCCAGGCCCTGCGCCCCGGTAGCGGCATTGGCGTTGCCACTGTTGGCCACAATGGCCTGAGCCTGGCCGTTGGCTGTATGCTCCTGGGCGACGAAGGTCGGCGCGGCGCGGAAACTATTAGTGGTCACCGTGGCGGCGGCCGCCGCCGGCCGGTCAGAGTATATTAGCACCAAATCCAGCGCTTCAGGCTTGATGCCGCAGTTGATAGCTGCTCCCGAAAAACCGAGGGGAGCGGTAATACCACCATCAATCACCTCAAAAGCATCAGTAGACATCATGTGCACTCCTATCCGCGGAGATCAGACCGAATCAGACCCAGTTAGTTCTCTAACATCCCAGCAGCCAGTTTGGCGAGACGGTGAGCAGCAATGCCCAGTAGGTGGTTACCGAAGTCGGAGTTGGCGTTGGCTATTTCTGCGATCTTCGCATCAGACTCATTCTTCAACTGGGAAGGTAACGGACTTTGCTTAATGTCAACTGCGCGCTCAAGGTCCACCCAATCCGGGCGAAAAGCCGTAACCAGTGAAGTTTCCCACATCATACCATGGCCGTCTATGTTTGGAGTATTCGCGGCTTTCTTCTCAACCACATCTTGGAGAATACGCCAAGTCCCGCCGCCCCAGAATTTCATATTGCCGATGCGGCCTTTGTGTTGCTTTTCAATCTGCTGGAGAAGGCCATCGGCGGGCCAGTGACCGCCAAAGGCGATGCAAACCTTAAAGCCCAGGTCGGCCATAGATTCCATCAATTCAACATAAATGCGCTCGCAGAGTTCCGTGCTGACCCACAGGCTGGGGGGGAATAAGTCGTTGGGCCCCCCGCCGCGCAACTGTTCCCGCGACAATGACGGCCAGCCGGCCGGGGCGAAGGGAACGAGAGGGTAGAGTATGCCGCCTGATATGCCCAGCGCTCGGCGGCAAATCTCGTACCCTGTATATGGGTCCACCCCGAGCGCATTATGCAGGCCGTGCTCCTCCATGGCTCCACAGGCCCAATACACAAGCGGCCTACGCTCGAATTCCTCATAGAATTCCTCAGGCCGCAAATCTTCCCACTTGTGTAGGTCACGCATAGAGTGCCTCTCCTGTTCATTGGCAGTCTAATGAGATGCTGAGAAAACCGCGCCCGTCGTCTGTAGGGGCGGAAGTGCGCAGCAAGTTTCGCCCCTACATTGGCTATATCCAATCCAGATGATGATGAACCCAGAGACTAAAGGGCAATGCTTCGCCCAGTCGCCCGGCAATGCCCGCATCTCCGTTACGAATAGTAAGCAAATCACCATTAAATGCCGAAACTACATCCAGGCGGCGGGTCAATAGCCGCTCAAGTATTACATCTTTGGCCTCCAGAGTGATTTCCCTGGTGGCTTCTGGGCCCTCAAACAGCACATAATCCCTGGTCGGGGTCCATACGTTGATCTTCAGGTCAGCCAGGGCCTCGGGGTAGCGACAGGTCCGGCGGAAGAGTCGCTGAGGGTTTATGGCCTGGCCCATAATGATTAGGCTGCGGCCTTCTTCAACGAAGCCCAACTGCCGGTACTGATAGCGGTAGGGATGGTCAACAGATACATAGTCAGTAATGGCCGCGTCCCGCTTGTGGGCTTCGGCCCCGGCGGCTTTAAGTACTTCAATTGCCCCCGCCACGCCGTTGCTACTGGCTATCTCCAATATGCGCATAACCGGTTCGTAACCGTCCTTGCGAGGAATTCCGAAAATGCCGTAGGCAACGATTTCCCCTTCAGCCGGATAGCGGTAGAATAGTATTTGGCAGGGAACTGCGACGAATATCTGTCCCGCCAGGGCCTCACGCCAATATCCGAGCCGGCGCGGCGCATGGCCACCGGAGGCCACATATGTGGCATTGTAAGCACGCAGGACTTCTTGTTCGTGCTCGTGAAGCACTTCAATGTCGGCCACCATTGCTTCGCTGGCCAATCCGGCAGGTGGCTGCCACGCAACAGGAGTTAGATAAATCAAGTCCTGATGACCGCTTTTTACATAGAAGCGATAGCCGGTGCTGCGCTCAGCACCTCGGTATACCATCAGCAGATCACAGCGGTCGGCCATAAACTCGCGGGCTGACTCAATTATCGCCGTACCTATGCCCCGGCTGCGATATTCTTCCTTCACCCCCACGGCATTCTCAAATGCCACCGGCACGCTTACTCCGGGAGCCAGCAGGAAATCCCGCTGGTCCAGGGGAATTACGCCCACCGCCTCGTCGTCCAGGTAAGCAAGCCCCGCCGTCATCCGGGGCACATAGCGGTCCCAGTCGTCCTCGCTCATCGCCCCAAAGATGGGATTGCGTACCTTCAACACATCGGCGGTATCACCGGGCCGATATTCGCGGCAGACCAAACCCTCTATGGCCATAGCGCCGGCGCCTCCAGGCTGGTGGTCTCGGGGAGGCCCAGCATCAGATTCATACACTGCACCGCGGCTCCCGACAGCCCCTTGATTAAGTTATCGATCGCCGAAGTGACGATGAGTTGATTAGCCGGGTCGTCTACAGCCAGCCCCAGGTAGCACTGGTTTGAACCGCTGACCTGTTTAGTAGCGGGCTGACGACCGGCCGGCATAACCTGCACGAACGGTTCGTCAGCGTAGGAATTAGCATACACCTGCTGCACCTGTGCCAACGAGATGCCTTCCCGCAAAGTCGCGTACGCCGTAGTCAGTATACCCCGGGTTATCGGTATCAGGTGGGGCACAAAGGTGACGCGGATTTCCTCGCCCCATGCCGATAGTTCCTGGTCAATCTCCGGTCCGTGCCGGTGCTGAGCGACTTTGTAGGCTGCCAGAGATTCATTGACCTCGGCAAAGTGGGTCGTCAGGGTCAGATTAGAACGGCCGGCTCCTGAAACTCCCGACTTGCTGTCCACAATGATGGCGCGCGGCGCCACTAATGCGGCTTGCGCTGCCGGCGCCAGGGCCAATATAGCACCAGTAGAATAGCAGCCGGGCACGGCTACTAATCGCGCCGTGGCAATTTCGGCCCGATGTAATTCGGGCAAGCCGTAGACCGCCTCGGCTAACAAATCCGGCACCGGATGAGGCCGGTAGTACTGTTCATATACCGAGGCATCCTTGAGGCGAAAATCGGCAGAAAAGTCTACTACCCGCAAGTCTTTGTCCAATGCTTCGGCAACCAGTTCAGCCCCCACTGCGTGAGGCAGGCAGGAGAACAGTAAATCAGCCTGCGCGATAGCGCGATTCACCGAGGTCTCACCAATAGGCAGGTCAAGCTTCCCGCGCAGATGGGGATACAGGTCAGTGAGTTCCTCACCCACGGTGGTGTGGCCAGCCAGATACGTGATTTCGACGTCGGGATGAGCCAGCAGCAGCCGGATTAATTCAATACCGCCGTACCCTGCCGCACCGAATATCGCTACTTTATGCATTGTTCCTCCTTGATGTCGCGACAAGAATGTCGCTCCTACAGCGTTCAGCATCCAGCATTCAGTAATCAGCCACAACAAGCAACACCACAGGAGGCACGGCCTCTCGCAGCGTAAGCACAATTCTCAACCCCACCGCACCGGCGGGTGCCGCTCGCCGTTCCCGTCCCCAGTTCCCTGTTCCCTGTCAGTTTACTACCCCAATATACCCCGCTTTATCATCTCTTCGGCAATCTGTACTACATTGGTGGCTGCGCCCTTGCGCAGATTGTCCGATACCACCCACATATTCAAGCCACTGTCTACAGTTTCGTCCTGGCGAATGCGGCCCACCAGTACCATATCTTTGTATTCATCTTTCTTAACATCAGCCTGAGTGGGATACTGTAATTCTTCGGGAGCATCACGCGCGGAGACCACATTGGGATCCTGCGTTGGCCCATCAATGACCACCACACCCGGGGCGTGCTGGGGATCACTGAGAATCTCCGTGGCCTGCTGGGCAGTCATCTTCTCGTGAAACTCGACATTGATAGCCTCGGCATGGCCGATATCCACCGGCACCCGCACCGCGGTGGCCGTTATTGGCAGGTCAGGCATATTTAGAATCTTGCGAGTCTCATTGACCATTTTCAATTCCTCTTTAGTGTAGCCGCCATCAGTGAAGCGGTCAATGTGAGGGATACAGTCCAAGATGATGGGACGAGCGAAGACGGCAGGATCAAACTCCACCGCCTCGCCGTTAACGTACTGAGGTAATTGGCGCTGCATATCCTCCACTGCGGCCTGGCCCCAGCCGCTGACCGCCTGATAGGTAGCGACCACGATCCGCTTAATACCCGCTACGCGGTGCAAGGGCGCGAGGGCTACTACCAGTTGGGTGGTAGAGCAGTTAGGGCTGGCAATGAGCTTGGTGTCGGCGGTGACCTCGTCCATATTGATTTCCGGCACCACCAGAGGTACACTGGGGTCGAGTCGGAAGTCACTGCCGTTATCAATGCAGTAAGCCCCGGACTCAATGGCCGTCTGGGCCCACTGGGCACTGGCCCCCTTCGCTCCCTCACGACCTGCAAAGAATACTACTTCCAGACCTGCAAACAACTCAGCGCTGGTTTCGTGGACCTCAAATTCTTCATCGCCGAGAATCTCGCGGCGGTAGCGCGTGGCCATCACTCGCAGCGGCCCAGCCAGTGGAAAATCGCGCTCCTTAAGGCATCTGACGATCCTATCCCCCACCGGCCCCACGCCGATTAGTCCTACCTTGACTGTCATGTAATCACCTCGTTTGACCAGCACTCAGGTTTCGGCATTCAGCGTTCAGCAACGACGCATCCCCCACGAACTGCGGCTTTTCTTCGCGTTCGCGGGGTTCTTAACCGCGCCAATACCAGCCCTGCGCAGGTTAGAGAACCTGCGCTACGCGATTATGTTTATCTGGTGTTTCCCTGCCACCGTCCGCCGTCGTCTGCTGTCGTCTGTCCTTGTCTGCCGTTAAACTGCTGTTCCCTGAAGGCTGAATGCCGAATGCTGAACGCTGTCCCTTCACAGTATCTTCTCCAGCCCATATACCAAACCTTCAAACTGGAGGATCTTACGAATCGCCAGCAGCACCCCAGGGATGAAGCACTCACGGCTGGTCGTGATGTGTTCAATTTTCAGGACTTCACCCGTTCCACCCAGGACTACCTCCTGATTGGCGACATATCCAGGCATGCGCAGACTGTGGATACGAAGACGTTCATCGGTCACCCCGCCGCGCGAACCGGGCAACTTGTCGTGCTTCGTGGGTACTTCTTGCAACGGTTTGCGGCGAGCGGCACTCATCATTTCAGCGGTAGTCAGGGCTGTGCCGGAGGGGGCGTCAACTTTGCCCTCGTGGTGCCGTTCAATAATCTCGGCATAGTCAAACACCTCGGCGGCCTGCGCGGCGAACTTCATCATCATATTGGCGCCGATGCTAAAGTTAGGCGCTATCAGGCAGGGAACCTGTTTGCTGGTGCACATCTTCGCCACTACCTGTAGGTCAGTGGCCGAGAGGCCCGTAGTTCCCACTACACAGGCCACTCCTGCGTCCAGCGCTGCCTCAATATTACCCATCACTACGGCCGGGGCGGTGAAATCTACCATTATTTGAGGCTGGCTTTCTTCCAGAGTAGCTACCAAATGCCCACTGACCGTAATATCCGCCGGCGCGCTGGAAACGAATTCCGTCAACAGGCGCCCTTGGCCGGCAGGGTCCACGGCCCCTACTATCTGCATATCTGGCGCTTCGGCGATACCTGCCGCCACAAATCGGCCCATCCGCCCACACGCCCCGCTTACTAAGATGTGCAATTGCTCGTCTGCCATTGATCTCACCTTGTCTGAGGCTACTTTTTTAGTACGCGTAGATAAAGAGTATAGCAAATCAGTGGTTGTGATGCAAACCTTGTTAGCCTACATCTACCCGAAAACATCCGGCGTAGTTTCTAATTGAAGCGGATGCGCCCACCCAACTTGCCACCGGGTGCGTTGACTTATAGGGGTGATTTTGGTTATAATATTGCTTGCTATGGTGGTATTTGGCAGACAACTGAGGATACGGAGCGGATTAGCAGCATTAGTGGGGGTACTGTTGCTGTGCTCGTCATTTGCGGCCTGGCCCTTAAAGGAAGACCGCGAGTTTTGGCCGGCCTGGGTGAAGGCCAGTACCGTCAATGTCCGCAGCGGACCCGGTACCGACCGCGACAAGATCGGAACACTGCCTGAAGGCACCAAGGTCCACGTAACTGCTTTCAACAATAAATGGTGTTGGGCCAAGTTGCCCAATGGCAAATGGGGTTGGATAGCCGAGTGGCTGCTGGAATTCTCCTGGGATGAAGGCCGCGAATTGGCTGAAGATGCGGGCAAATCCACAACCGCCTCGCAATCCTCTAATCCTCCGGCTTGGATTAAAGCCAGTGCGGCTAATGTCCGTTCTGGCCCAGGTCTGGGCTACAAACGCTATGGGTCCCTTCCCAAAGGCACGAAACTCTACAAATTGGCCCAGCGGGACGAGTGGGTCAAGTGCAAGACCCCGGGTGGCAGTGGCTGGATACGCCGGGATTTACTGGAATTTGATGCTCAGGCTGGTCGCAAATTAGCCAACAGTACGCCCAACTCCACCCAGTCCACTGCCAAGGCTTATGTTAATGGGAACAATGTTCGCCTGCGCAGTGGCCCGGGGACTAACCACCACATTATCGCCACCCTTAACGAAGGGCAAACGGTCTATGTCCATGACTCACGGGGCGATTGGAAGAAAGTAAATGTTCATGGTGGTCGCAGCGGGTGGATAGCCGCTCGGCTGCTAACCTATGAGGACAACAAGCCCAATGACCCCATACCGCTGCCGGCCGGGCGGCCTGACTTCCCTTCGCCTCAGACCAACCAGCGGAGTACTGAGGTCACCGGCCTGTATGCGTGGATTGACGAGCCGCGGGTTAACGTGCGCGGCGGGCCGAGTCAAAACGAGGAAGTACTGTTTCAACTGGCTCACGGCCAGAAGGTCAAGGTACTGGACGTCTCGGGACACTGGTGTAAGATAAAGGCTTCGGATAGGAGCGGCTGGATTGCCGGATGGGTCATTGACTTCTCGCCGCCTGGAGAGGAATTTATGACCCCGGAAGGCGGCCAGGATGTGGAAGTGAAGGTAGGTTGGGTCGGTCGTCCCGAGGTAAACTTGCGCAGCGGCCCCGGCCTGAACTATCCGGAAATCGGCGAACTGACCCTCAGCACCCAGGTTATCATCATCGGCCAGAAGGGCCAGTGGTACAAAGTGGCACTGGACAATGGCAAGACTGGCTGGGCCGCCAGTTGGCTGATAGATACCCGCGCCCAACGCCTGGCCCGCAGAGGCGAAGCAGGTGGCAGCGCCAGTCTGAGCAAGGTTACTGGCACCTCTGGCGGTAGTGGGTTGGGCCGAAGTATTGTGCAAACGGCCCGCCAATACCTGGGCCGCCCCTACGTGCGAGGGGCCGAAGGTCCAAGTACCTTCGACTGTTCAGGCTTCGTTCAATATGTACTGGGCCGCCACGGCTTACGGGTGGGCCGCACCTGCCCGAGCCAGTTTCGCCAGGGTCGGCCGGTCTCCCGCAGCCATCTGCAGCCCGGCGACGTCGTTTTCTTCAAAAACACCTACCGCCGCGGCATCTCCCACGTGGGTATCTATATGAATGGCGATCAATTTATCCACGCCTCTCATTCGGGTTCCACCGTCAAGATCAGCAGCCTCAACTCATCGTATTATGCCCCCCGCTATGTCGGCGCAAGACGGATGTACTAAGGTTCACATCTGCATCCGCCCCAAAAAGGAAAAGGCTGCTACCTGACGGAACTATCCAATGAGTCGCCGGTTCGTATTATTTCCGTGCCTTCGCCGGCAGAAGAATCTATCTCAAAATCTGTGAAGGAGTGAAGTGAAATGGCGTGCCGCACGAGAATAGTCGTGGTATTAGTTGTAAGCCTGGTATCCAGTGTTCTGTTAGGCCTCGGAACGGTGGCGGGAACTGTATGGGCTGACTTCACTCCCTCCATAACACCGCAGAAAAAGATTATCGCCAGCGGCTGGCACATGCCTACAGCCCGATACATCCGCGAGCACATCACCGAGATGGAGAAACTGCCCTTTGACGGTCTGGTCATCCCGCCGGCCTCAGAGGAAACACCTTGCCAGCCGGGGTTGTATATATTCCGAAACCACCCATACGAATTGGACGATTATCAGCAGCTTATTGCGGACTTGCGGGCGACGAAGTTCCACAAATTCACCGACAACTTCTTGAAATTGTGGGCTACACCACTGCAGATAGATTGGTTTGACGACTTCACCCCGATAATCCAAAGTTGGCGCACAGCCGCTACCATCGCCAGGCAAGCCGGCCTCAAAGGTCTGGCCTTTGACCCCGAGCACTATTGGGGCGAGGACCCGTGGCACTATCAGACGATGAAGTACGCTGACTCCAAAACCTGGGAGCAGTACGCGCCTCAGGTCGTCAAGCGAGGCGCCGAGATAATGCGCGCCGTGCAGGAAGTCTACCCGGACATCACCATTCTCTGCTACTTCGGCCCTACCTATACCGGCTACCCGCCAGACCTCCCGTATGAGCAGTATAACTTATTCGGGGCATTCATAGACGGAATGCTGTCTGAGTGCACCGGAGAGACACGCCTCATAGACGGCTGTGAGAATGCATATTATCTCCGCACTACCAGCCACTACAACGCACTACGCAACGACTTTGAGCGGGCCCGGGGCAGCAGTAGGGTACCGGACAAGTACCGGCAACACCTACAAATTGGCTTCGGCAAGTATATTGATGCCTTTTCAGCCTGTCCCGATACCACTTCCTATCTGCCCTGGGATGCTGAACTCCTGACCAATAACTATTACACTCCCTACGAGTTCGCCTACAGCCTGCACCAGGCCCTAAGGTATACTGACGAATATGTATGGATTTTCACGGCATCCCTGAACTTCTGGCAGAATTGGTGCTGGATTAACTGGGACAAAGTTGACGAGAGTGGTGAGCGCGAGCGCAGGCCCATTCCCGAGGGCTATAAGCAAGCCTTTAGCCTGGCCCGCCAACCCGATTTGACCCCACCTCCACACCGTCAGTCTGGCAAGTTCCCCCAGGCCCAACAGCAGTCTGATTGGTCCGATGAGGATACCTTCGCCGACCTGTGGGAGAACTACGAGTCGCTCATGGACTTACCCCTGCGTTGGCATTTCCAGACCGACGCAGATAATGTCGGTGTACAGGAACGCTGGTATCGGTGGAGCATCAATGATTACCGCTGGCACCATATTAAGATCAAGGAATTCTGGGACCCGCAGGGTTTTGCTCACTATGACGGCTATGGCTGGTATCGCGTACGCTTCGACGTGCCTGCCCTGCCGCCAGGCAAGCGCATCTATCTGGCCTTCGGCGCGGTGGACGAGTCGGCCTGGGTCTACATCAATGAGAAACTCGCCGGCATCCAGATCTACTCAAGCCCGACCAACGCAACTTGGTAGCCGTGCGGGTGCTGGATACTATGCAGGCCGGCGGCATCTGGAAAGGCGTGAGGCTGATTTGCGAGAAATAGTACCAAGCATTCAGGGCGGTGGCACTTCGGGCCGAGTTAGCAATCGCCATCGGCGCGTTGGCGAAACCATTACAACACAGTGAGGCCCCACAGCGCACTTAACTATCGGCCACCAGCACCGGGCGTTGCTGGGCCTTCGACTCAATACCTGCACCAACTGTCCCGGTAAAGTCTACACCAGTGGCGTCCCCTTCACTCGCACTGACAACAACTTGTTGCACTGCCGGGTCAAACGTGTATCCGGTATACTGAGGCGTTACTGTATGGGTAGCAGGTTGCAGGTCCTCAATGACATACGTTCTATCCGCCCCAGTGGTCGCGGTCACCTCACGGGTTGATGCTGAGTGTTCGTCACTCGCCGCAACCTTTCCACTACTGATTGCCTCCTCAGCCCGGCGCCTATGCCCAAGCCGTATACGGTGGCGACTGTGGGAGACGAAATAGAGGAGGTTTCAGCGGCAGTGGCAGCCTTGCATAGGCCAAATCACCACCACCGGCGAGCAATGCCTCAAGCGCTGGGGGCGATTTTAGCACACAGCCGTCTTGACAGGAAAAAGCAGAATGAATGATTGTGCAAAGACCTCGGGGCTCGTGGCGCTGGCTTTTAAGCCGCTACCGCTGGGAAGTATCCAGCCCACCGGCTGGCTGCGTAACCAGCTTCGCATTCAGGCAGACGGGCTCACCGGGCATCTGGATGAATTCTGGCCTGAGATCGCGGACAGCGCCTGGATCGGCGGCTCTGCGGATGCGGGCGAATGTGGGCCGTACTGGCTGGACGGCGTCGTGCCGCTGGCGTTCCTGCTGGATGATGAATCGCTCAAGGAAAAGGTCCACCGGTGGATGGACTACATCCTGACCCATCAACACGAGGACGGCTGGCTGGGTCCGGTCAAACATCCTAAAGGCCCGTGGCCAGCATATTTCCCGTGGCCTGTGTTTGTGGCGCTCAAAGCGATGACCCAATACCACAGCGCTACTGGAGAGAAGCGGGTAATCCCGGCCATGCTGAAATTCCTGCGCCGGCTGGATGATCTACTTGATGAGCAGCCCCTATTTGAGTGGAGCAAGTTTCGCTGGGGTGACCTGGTCTTGAGTATCCATTGGCTTTACGACCGGACGGGCGAGCCGTGGCTGCTCAATTTAGCGGCTAAGGTCCACGCGCAAGGATTTGATTGGCCTGCTCATTTTGCGCAGTTCCCATTCCTCACCAAGGTGAGTGCAGCCGATCGCCAAGCCACAGACACCTACTTTGCCAGTCATGTTGTCAACAACGCGATGGCGATAAAGATGCCTGGTGTGTGGTACCGCCAGTCGCACGACGAAGCCGACCAGCAGGCGGCCTTCCACATCATTGATACGCTGGCTACGTACCACGGCCAGGCGACAGGCATTTTCACTGGCGACGAACACCTGGCGGGCAAAAACCCCTCCCAGGGCACGGAACTCTGCGCCGTAGTAGAATACATGTTCTCGTTGGAAACACTCGTCACGATTACAGGCGACGCCGCCCTGGCTGATCGGCTCGAGCAAATCACCTTTAACGCCCTGCCCGCGACGTTCAAGCCCGACATGTGGGCCCATCAGTACGATCAGCAGGCCAACCAGGTCATCTGTAGGGTCTCGGAAGACCGGATTTATACGAATAATGGCCCTGACGCGAACATCTTCGGCCTGGAGCCCAACTTTGGCTGCTGCACGGCCAATATGCATCAGGGCTGGCCGAAGTTCGCTTCGCATCTGTGGATGCGCAGCCCGGACGGCGGCCTGGTAGCCGCAGCCTATGGCCCGTGCGCGGTAACTACGGATATTGACAGCGTGCCCGTACGAATCGACCTGCAGACGGACTATCCCTTCCACGAAACACTGTATTTCACCATAGAGGTGGAGCGGCCAGTGCGATTCCCCTTGCGGTTGCGCATTCCCGCCTGGGCCAAGGGAGCAGAAGTGCAATTAGCTGGCGAGAATCCAGTTAGCGTACAGCCGGGCACATTCCACTGCATTGATCGCGAGTGGCGTGACACCCTACAAATCACCCTGAACCTGCCGATGAAGGTTAGGGTACAGCGACGTTACCATAACAGCATTTCGATCGCGCGCGGGCCGTTGGTGTACGCGCTGAGAATCGGGGAGAATTGGAAATTGGTTGGTGGCGAGCCGCCTCACGGCGATTGGGAGGTTCACCCAATAACGCCGTGGAACTACGCCCTGCAGATTAACGAGGAGTGTCCCGAAGAATTTGTGACGTTGGCGAGGCAGTCCATCGGCGATTGTCCGTTCTCCCCTGATGGTGCGCCCGTGCAGGCGAGAGTCAGAGGGCGACGACTGCCAGCCTGGACCATCGAGCACAATGCCGCGGCCCCACCACCGCCAAGTCCTGTCCGCTCCTGCGAGCCATTAGCAGACTTGGTGCTGATCCCTTACGGCTGCACTAACCTGCGCGTTACCGAATTCCCCACGCTTGAATAGACACCCCGTCTTGGTTTGAGCATATAGCGATAGTTGCCCATTACTTCGCAACATCCCGAGTTAGCAGTGCAGTCCGAAAGACAAAGTCTGTGCGTCGTTAGAGAAGGTTGGATAAGTCAAGTCGGAAAATAGGCTGGAATTTCACTCGGTCGCCACTCCACTCACCACGCGCACCCTCCGCCACACCATTACCTCCAACCTACACCTTACTTTCGCCTCAAGGAGTCGCTATGCCGCACAATCACACCCCTTGTGTAGAAGGGAAACACTGAGGGAGGGTGAAGTCAACCCGAACAGAATGCTAAGTTCATCAAAAGGCAAATGTTGGCTCGGACCTTCCAAAAGCGCAGGCGAATGAGATGTGCAATCTAAAGGCTACAGCGGGGTTAGGGGCTCTGGCACAATTTGGATGGAATAAGGTGGCCGCCCGAACTATCAGAATATACGAGAAAGTTCTCACTTAGATCGTATGGGTATTCGTACAGCAAAATGCGCTAGCAGCCTGTCGGAGAACGGGCTTAATGTTGGTGTTAGATGCCAGCAGCACGGTTTTTTGGAGCCGGATGCAGGGAAATGATGATCTGATCGAGCGATTCGGTTGCACTTC
>JALGUR010000124.1 GCA_029820565.1 Candidatus Zipacnadia bacterium | reverse complement strand
GATGACATAGCGACAGCCCTGGTCCTGGTACAGATGCTCAGCCACTTCTACCAGGCTATCCGGGGTGATGGTCACGTAGAGCTGGTCAGACCCCAGTGTCTCGAAGTCTATCACCTTGGCGGCGAATCTCTGCTTAATATTCTCGCCTAGTTGCTGCGCATTCATAAGGTCTTCTCTTCCTAGTAAAGGGTCGTTGTCACTATTATGAGACGAGCAAGTGACAAGTTATGTTTAGTATGGGACCTCTATCTCATCCAGAAGTCGCCGGACACCATTGTATTGCTCATCGTTGGCTTCCTCAAAGCCGTGTAGGCCGCTTGCCCGCAGTATGGTCTTGTGGTTCGGATTGTCCCAATCTAGCCCGAGCAGCGCGCGCTTCACCATTTGAGCAACAGCCGAGGGAGTGTCCCTCATCGCGCACACACACCAACCCGGGTAGGCCTCAGTGAAGGCAACAGGGCTCAGCTGGATGGCTGTCGTCCCACTGAGGGCAGCTTCTCGCCAGATATCTTCGCGAATAAACCCGGCGTCAGCCCGGCCCTGCTGCAGTCGCTCCAGCACATCCTCTTGGGTGGGGCAGCCGACCACGGTAGCCTGCTGGCTTACGTTCAGCCCGTGGCGCCGACAGAGAGCCACAGGGCCGAGGTGACCAGCTACGGCTATCTGCGGGGCGGCGGCTATTATCTTGCCTCTTAGATCGGCGATGTTCTCAATACCACTGTCGGCCCGCGCCAGGATAACACCCCGGTATGTGGCCCGCGGAGGACCACCGGCGAAATCAGGCTCCTGGGTCATAACCAGGGGATAGGCGCCTCGGGTCTTGTGCAAGGTCACATACGCCACTGGATTGACGAAGGCGAACTCGGCGTCGGCTTGTTCCACCGCGCTCAAGAAGCCAGAATATCCGACGGCGGAGATATACCTGATATCATAGTCAGTTTCCCTGTCCAGGTACTTGACCAAAGGTATATATCTCTTTGTCATCGTCCGCAGTGAATATCGCGGCATAAAGGCTATATTGACTGTCGGCTGAGCGCGGATTGCACGTTCGCCGGGATGAACCCGGCCGCAGCCTGTCGTCCAGCACAGAAGAATCGCAGTTGCCAGAAATCCAATTATCGCCCGACTAAGGGCAGCTTTTGACACTCAGATCCACCTTCTTGTTTCCTGTTTCGCTTATCTGCACCACAGTTATGGAATAGCCCCGGCGCGGTAGACCGCCAGGATAGACTCCGTGCCCCGATCCAACAGCGGATGAATCAGTTGGGGATAAATACCTATGATAAGACACAAGACTGCCAGCACAACCATACCCAACCAGATAGAGACGGGGACCTCTTTGAGGCCCGGATTAGTGGCCGGCTCGGTCGTTGGGTGACCCCAGAATATCTTATAGCCCGCCCGTACCAGGCAGACCAGGGTCAGAATGCTGACCAGCAGGCCTATCGCTACCGCCCACCACAGATGCAGCTCACCACCGGCCATGTATAGCATCATCTTGCTCCAAAAACCGTTCAGCGGTGGCAGGCCACCGATGGCAAAAGCGCCTACCATAAAGCAGACAGCCGTTATGGGCATGCGCCGGCCCAGGCCCTTAAGCTCGCTGATACGGCGCATCCCGCCGGTGGCATACATCACCGCCCCCACGCTTAGAAACAGCAGTGCCTTGTACAGAGAGTGGTTGACCAGATGAAACAGGCCACCATAAACACCCAGGTAGGTGCCAAAGCCCAGCCCCTCAATTATGTAGCCGACCTGGCTGACCGTGGAATAGGCCAGCATCCGCTTCAAGTCATCCTGGGCTAGAGCCAGGAGTATGCCGATTAACATGCTGGCCGAAGCTATGATCGCCACAAATACTATTACTGCGTCGTAATGGGGGGCGAAGATGGTGATAGTTCGGGCTAGCGCGTAAGCCCCGACCTTGATTACCAGACCTGACAGCAGCGCGCTAATTGGAACGGGCGCCTCGGAGTGAGCATCGGGCAGCCAGGCATGGAACGGCACCAGTCCCGCCTTAGTACCAAAACCGACTATGAAAAAAGCAACCGCCAGCAGACTGACACTACGAGGAATAAGCGGAATTATTCGTCCCAGTTCGGTAAGCAGCAGCGCCGGCTGCCCCGGAGCATATTGGGCCGCAGCCGAGTATAACAGTACGGTTCCAAACAGCGCAAAGCATACCCCGGCCACCACCAACATATCGTACTTGTAGCTTGCCTCCAGGGCAGCTCGCGTCCAGTAGAAGCACACCAGAAGAGCAGTGGCTACAGTGGTGGCCTCCAATGCCACGTACATCCACACCAGACTATTAGTCGTACACACCCACATCATTGCTGCTAGAAACACCATCAGCAAGGTATAGAAGGTTACCAGCCTGGCTTCCGTGGTTAGACCTTTGCGCAGTTGGTGGGACATATAGTGCAGAGAGTAGCCGACGACAATTGCGGTTACTAGCGCGACAACTACTACCATTAGTGCACTCAAACCGTCTATATTGAGCGCCATCTGACAGCAAGTCAATGGGCCATCTCTAAACACCTGGCTGGCAGCTATCGCCGCGAGGTACAGTGTCAGCAATGCTCCCCCTAAGGCCGCACCTTCGCGGCACACTCGCAGCCGCCGCCCCAGGGTAAAGACAATAGCAGCCGCTATCAGAGGCACACCAATTAAGCTTAAAGGCAGGAATAATTCAACCATCAGTTCTTACGCTCCTGATTGCTAGTGAACACGGGCCAACACCCCTATTGCCATTCCTAACGGCGCAATTCAGATAGTTTGAAGGTGTCGGGACTTCCGATTACCTGGTATATCCCGCTGGTCACGTAGATAAGGACCCATACGAATAGAGTCACATTAGTTACTAAGCCAATGAATAGCGTGCCCGGCAAAGTCGGGGCAAGAACCACCAGAGATAGGTGAGCGCCGTTTTCCAGCAAGCACAGACCGATGACATTTTTCACTGCATCTCGGCGAGTGACCAGAATGTAAAGCCCCAGCGCAAATATCGTAAAACTTGCGGCCAAACTAGAACGGGCTGGCTCCAGCATAGCCATATCGGTGGGGGCGATAAAATCCATGTGAGTCTGGACCAATTTGAAGAATA
>JALGUR010000068.1 GCA_029820565.1 Candidatus Zipacnadia bacterium | reverse complement strand
GCCTCATCAACGCGCCGCGCTTGCTGCTGAACCGGATAATGAGACATATCCGTACTGGCCACTAACAGTACCTTTTTGTCTCCCACTGCCGAGACAATGGCTTCGGCTAATGCTGCTGTATTCTCTGAACCAAAGTCCGCCATAACAATAGGGACAATCTTGAATTCACCCAGCACCGTCTGAAGAAAGGGAAGCTGGACTTCAAGGCTATGCTCTGGGCGGTGAGCAAAGTCATCTATGCGGAATCTATCGCTCGCCGCCAACAGTTTCTGCGTCAGTTCCCTGTCTACATCGCTCGCCGCCAACAGTTTCTGCGTCAGTTCCCTGTCTACCGCAATACGCCCCAGCGGTGTCTCCCAGGCCTCCTTCCCACTCAGCGCGGCGCCCGCCGGGGGTACTCCGCGGTGGCTGGGGCCTACCAGTATCACTGTCTCGTAGCTGCGCCCCTTTATAGCCGAATACGCGTAAGCGGCGACGCCACCGGAGAACTCATAGCCGGCGTGCGGTGCCATCAGACCGATTATATCCTCAGCAATTGGCTCGACTTCGGCCTCGTTCAGATAACCTGCGACGACGTCGGTTAGTCGCTCGACCTCTGAGTCCGCCAGCGCGGGTGAGGAAACTTGCCGTGGGGGCGGCTTCGACGTCTGAGGTGTACAGGCAGCACCAATCAGCACAATGACCAGACCTGCATAATAGATGACCTTTTGCATTCCGCTTACCCGCCCGTAATCTATTGTATCTGTACTATTAATAACGACTGGTTACTCGCTGGGGTTCATATTTGCCTGGGCCTGCGGATAATCACTCAGTGAAATCTGCGGATAATCACTCAGTGAAATCGACTGTCGGGCTGCCTCAACAATAACGTCCCCATACGGGTGTTTGGCTTCTCGCAGCCAATTGAATACTTGCTCTTGCATTTGCCTGACGATTTCCTGATGCTCTGAGTCGTCGATCAGGTTATTCATCTCGCCGGGCTCATTTTCCAGGTCATACAACTCATCAATATCACGCGGTTGCCAGTTTAGGACATACTTCCAGCGGCCATCATAAGTGGTAATGTTCATATTACTTGAGTCACAGAATATCCTGTCACGGAAAGTATCTTGCTGGCCGCTGAGTACAGGCAGCAGACTACGGCCTTGTATGCCCGCAGGGGGGTCTACGCCAACCAGTTCCAGCAGGGTGGGTAAGATGTCTATGTTGCTGACCAAGGCGGATGTCGCTGCTCCTTCGGGCGTGACTCCAGGCACGCGCATGATGAACGGAATATGCAATATTTCCTCGTATCCGGAATGGTCCCATTTCCACACCATCCCGTGGGCACCCATCATATCGCCGTGGTCGGTAGTGAAAATTACTATTGTATCATCAGCAAGACCAGCCTCGGACAGCGCATCCAACGTCAGTCCAACCTGTTTATCAATATAGGCGCAAAAGCCCCAATACCGGCGAATATAATCCTTGAACTGCTCGTCGCTCCATTCGTCCAGCATGTAGCAGGGACCGACGTAACGCACTTCGTAGGGCTTGCCTTCCATAGTATCATAGTGGTTATTTGGCAGAGTTACTTGGTCCAGGCTAAACATATCATCCCAGGGCCGAGGCGGGGCTACGGGAAGATGTGGGCCGTAGAATGACAGGACTAAACCAAAGGGAGTATCGTTTCCCTTTCGCTGGTTAATGAACTTAATTGCCTCTTGAGCCAGGAAGGTTTCTACATGATGCTGTTCGGGAATCTGCGAATAACAGTGCTCGTCATCACCGGCACTGGGCAAAATATGATGGGCACCAAGTTCGGGATGTTTTTCGACGATTTTGCCCAGGCCCACCTTACGCAGATACTCCTTATAGTGCTTCCATCCGCCCACCCACTTAGCATTGAACCCATGCTGCGATTCGTCCTCGCCCCCACCTCCCTTTACTTTCTCAAACTTGAAGCCTTCGTCAGAAGGCACCCGACGCAAGCCCCATGCACCATTATAAGGTTCGGCACCCTCAATATCACGATATGTCTGGCCCCCCAAGTGCCATTTGCCGATCTGGGCCATATCGTATCCGGCTGTGGTCAATATTTGGCCTAAACTTGGTATAGCAGGCTCAAGCAGCACTTCGTTGTTCACCACGCCGTGGCTGTGTGAATGACGCCCCGTCATCAGCGAGCCCCGCGAGGGGCCGCAGGGAAAACCAGCAATATAAAAATTATCAAATCGCAGTCCGCTGGCCGCCAGTTCGTCTAAGTTAGGCGTAGGATTATGAGGATTGCCGTAGCAGCCCAGCGTGCTTAGCGGCTGCTGGTCGGTCATTATCAGCACTATGTTATACTGCCTGGCTTCATCAGTTCCGGTTTTGCCTGTGGACTTCATGCTTTGGTTCCTCATGTGATTTCGATGTGGCAACCGCGTATCTGCATAATCTTTTCGCTGTACTCATAAGTGATTCCTTCCTTAGGTTAGCCCAGGGTGAAGACATTACCCCGACCGCCGGCCAGGGCGTCAATGATAGTCCAACAGCCGGCGGCAGTGAACGAACCCAGCACCATACCCAGGAAAAATGGGCGCGCCTGGTGATAAATCTTAGCTCCTCCGTAACGCAATAGCATGATCTTCAGTAGCCAGGCCACGAATACCGAGAACCACACCCAGGCAATTGGGCCGGCCAGACCCAAAGTCAGGCCGATCGGATGTAGGGGGAACCAGGCGTAGGTATCATGCAGATGAGCCAACAACAGGTAAAGCAGGCCGCCCAAGCCCATATAGCCGAAGCGGCCTGCCGCTGCGGGGATATCAGTTTGCATAAGTCGCGCCATCCAGTTGTACAGGACCCGGGCCAGTGCCCTCATCTGCCAGCCGCCCAATTTCAGGGCTCCGTGGGTGTAGGGCATGTGGATGGAGAACCAGCCCGAGGCTAAAAGGGTTGCGAATGTTGAAACGCCCAGAGCAATACGCACTGGGCGGCCCGGTAGTTTGTGGACAGTGGCTATCTTCAGCGCATTCGCAGCAGAGGCCATCATTGAGGTGCGCACATCGCCTGACCAGGCCAAGGACACCGCCATAGCCCCAATCCCGGCTTGACTGATATAAGCGCTGCCCAGGCTATGTAAAGTAGCCACGGGCACCGCCACCGGCGGTCGGCCGTAAGCCAGGCCGGCTTGGCTGACTACCCGGGCCAGGCCCACTAATATCAGCAGGGCTATGCCCACAAAACAAAGAGCCGTAGGTAGATTCATTCCGCTGCGCACCAGCCACCACAACACAGCTACCAATCCGGCTGCTCCCCCGGAATATGGCGCTGCGATAGGATAAGGCCTCCGAGGCCTGCGCCGCGTTGGCGTCGGTTTGCCAGACTCCGCGGAACATCTGGTGCAAGTGACTGCGACTGCGCCATAGCGAGAGGCCCACCAGCAGCGCCATAGCGCCCAGGCCTTGATAGGCAATAGGGGGAGTGCCTGGGTCAGAGTACAACTCCGGCGGCTCGGTGTTTATGCCGTAGAAGTTCAACAGCGCCATCTCAATGGTGGCCAGCACCGGAAACAGCCACAGCCCCAGGGCTACGTCGGTGGTAAGCAGATATGATAAGCCAATGACCTCAAAGTAGATACGCACAGTGAACCAGGCGTGGCGGCGCAACACCGAAAAGCCCCAACTGTGGGGCAAGGCCGGCACCACAGGAAAGTAAGTATGCAGGGCATTGATGCTATGAAATACAAAGGGTATGGCAAAGCCGACCCAGACGAAGGGATTACGCCAGAAAGCTCCCAAGGCAGCAGCGCCTCGTTCGTTAGAAGTCAACTCCAGAGGCAGTTGAGTCAGCGGGTATACCAGCCGCTCATTTTCCACCCATTGTTTGCGCAATATCACGGCTATACTGACTTGTACCAGGTACAAGGCCAGCGCCAGGCCCAGCCACCAGGTCAAAGGAGCCAGCCATAGGCTCCAGGGCACGGATTGGCCGGGGTGGAGACCCTCGTAGAAAGCCCGGGAGGCGGCCGGATCGGTGATTATGAGGTGCTCGGGCAGATGAGGAATCAGCACCGAGGCCCAACGGTTGGAAGGGGTGAGGTAGTAGAGGGGTCCGGCCATAATCGCCACGAGGTTCATCACAAATCCCCACGAGGGAATTGCACAGGCTACCACCATCATTATGTAAACAATGGCCAGTTGCCGACCGCTGAGGCTGAAGCGGCGGGTAAGTTTGCGCAGGCCCCCGTTGACCAAAGCGATTAGCAATAACAGAAAAATCGCTGCACCGGTGGAATAGTCGGCACACAGCGGCGAGCCGTAGACCACCATTACTCCGTAGGGCTCGCCGACCGCCAGAGCCACGCAGCCTACTGCCCCGACCACTATCGCAGGGACCAGCCACCGGCCGGCGCCGTCAGGGGCAGGCAGGGATTGCTTATTGCTGCTGCAGGACACGTCCCATCACCCGAAAGAAGGCGTTCCAGTCGTACGACTTCCACTTGCCGGCATACTCGTTATTGGTGGACTCTTTCTCCCATTCCGCGCACCCACTTTGACGGTAAGCCTCAGCAGGACCAGCGTGTATGGAGTAGTGAACATGTTGGGCAGCCTTGCCCGAGACAAGTCGCCACAGAAACCTATTCATCGCACCTGAAACCTGGCCAACATAGACCTGTCGGTATACAGGTCGGTTACCTGTACCGTCCACTGGCCCAACTGGTCATTGTGGGCAAGAGGCAGGGCTAATTCGGCGCCACCAGGACCAACCATGACGCTGCGATTGAACCAAGCGGCTGGCTGGTCGTCGGGAGTAGTCACACGCAGCTTCAGCGCATGGAGCCCCTGAGCGTCGGGAATATGCAGCCCAACTCTGAGTAATTGACCGGGTCCCACGGCTCTTTGAGGTAGAGTCAGAACAGGAGACCGCAGCTTCTGGTCGCTGAGAACCACAAACACCGGCCGCCACGGTCGGATATGAACCGTGAACTCCTTGGTTGGTCCCGCCTCGCGGCCCGATCCAATCTCGGTCACATACCTGGCCTGGGCGAGTTGAATTCGCACCGGTTTGGGCACGTCAGCGGCGCCCACCCGGTCCAGCAGTCCCTCCCGGGGGCGCCACTGGGCTCGTCCGTCGTCCAGCGGACCATAGATGGCGACAACCTCCAGATTACCGGTCTGCCAACGCACCGCTTCAACATTGCGTCGGCGGTTGCCGTCCTCATCAAGCAGACGAAGAGGCCATTGGACCCCGGCGGAGGCGAAAATGGCGCTAAGCAGATCCGCCTTCGCTTCGTGTGTCTTGGGGATGGACAGGTTGGGAAAAGAGCACATAGCAAAGTTAAGCAGAATCGCCTGGCCGGCGCCCACTTGGTTGCGAATGACGAGCGGCGTCTGGCCGGCCTCGCCCGCGGCCTTGCCAGTGGTCAGCTGTACAGCGGGATTTACATCCAGGCCCGAAATCCTCGTGGCGACCCGCCGGCCACCAATCTCGCCGCGGATTATGCCGTCCGTCTTGAGCGCAGCAACGTTGCCGGTGTGTCGCACCCCGAAGACATCATCAAGTGCCCCGCCAGCCAAGGGCTTACAGTGATCATCGAACAAGCCAGGGCGCACATCGGCGATCACGGTGCCGCCATTGGCGACAAATTCGCGGATTAGCTCGGCTTGCTGGAGCCCGATGGCCTCGCACTGGGACAGAATCATTACCTTGTATTGATCTGGACGAAACTCATCCAGTCGCATCATCCGGTCGGTGACATATTCAAACTGCAAGCCCAGGGCGCGAATAGCCCGATGCCAAACCATGTGGTTTTTGCCCCCGGGTTTCAGGGCCCAGTCTACCCCCTTAGCGCTCTCACTCTCGCTATTTGTCATCCAACCAGAGTAGGTGCCATAGCTGGGCCCGGCCTCCAGGCTGCTGGCCTGGCTGGAAGCGAACGAATGCAGCATGGCAATCCCGTCGTGCTGCGTCTGGGACTTGATATTCAGAAGCTCACCGAGGCCGTCAAACACCACCTGGGCGCTTTCCACCAACTCCCGACTCCCCAGCGAAGGTCCATAGTGGGGACCCAGGAAATTATCCACTCGCCACCAGCCGATGCAATTGGCGCCGCGCAAGAAGCTCAGCCAGAAATCGCTGAGGGCATACTTGGGGTTTGTGTTCGAATAGCCCACCCAGTGACCATACAGATAGCCTGGTGGAGCAATGGAACGCACTACCTCACTGGCGGGGATTGAATATAGGATCCACCAGTCGGTGTGGCGCACAATCGCGTCAAGATCATCATCCAGCCAGCCGGTACCCTCGGGGCCGGCCAGGGCCCGGGGATCAATTTCCTCAGCCGCCTGTCCAAAGCGTCGGCAGTAGTTGGCGAAGTTGGTCGCCTGGAAGGCCTTGCGGTCAAACCAGCGCGGGTAGTTCTTCATCTCTTCGCTCCAAGCGGTGGACCCAGGCGGGGCTTGTAGGCTCGACAGCTCGTTGTTGGCGTAAGTCTTCAGCTGAGTACTACGGCCCTCTGGCTCGGTGATCCAGGGCAGCGCGGTCTCATCAATAATCGGCTGTATCTCGCCGAACTCCTTAAAGGATGTCCCCCACGATTCGTTCAGGGCGGCAATGCTTCCGTACTGCTCCTTCAGGTAATCCAGGTAAGCCTGCCAGCAGGTAGGGTGTAGACAGGAGCCCAGTGTCTCGTTCTCGTCGCCCATATCATAGGCCAGCACTCCGTGCCGTCGGTAATCATTCTCGGCACCCAACCACTCACGCAGCCGCTGGGTAACTGCAGGCTCATCATTCCAGCACCCTCCCTCCAGCACACCGTTCGTGTCCAGCGCAATGCTGTCTTGGCGACCCTCCTGCGTCCAATGCTGGCGCTGCAGGCCGCTGGAGCAATAAGGCACGTAGGCCATACCGGCGGCAGTCATATACCACCACGGCACGGAGCTGGTCTCAATCCGCGCGGTCACCCCGCAACGGGCCAGCGTCTCCTCTACCTGCGGCAGCAGGTGCGACGCGCCGTACAGGACTCCCCACAGCACGAAGTTCCAATCGTCCTGCCTGCGGTGGGGAATCGTAAAGAAGGCGGAGGTATGACTGACCTCATCCTCGCCGGCCCGCAGCACCGCCTCCACCCATACGACGCTGGGCATCCAGGGTCGGATAGGCAGGGAAAAGCCGACGGTGCCCTGGGGATCAGCAATATCTTGGTACTCCAGAACTCGGCCATATTTATCCACAGCCTGGATCCGCAATGAACGCCCTTGACCGGGGAGGTCCTTGACTGCCACGGTGCCGGTGATGTGTTCGCCCACTTCGCCCCAATCCTGCTGTAGTTCAAGATTCTCTACCTGTTCGGTAGTGGTAACGGTCAGTTCTCCCATCGTCCAGCCTCCCATCCCCCGCTTGCTACGGGCAAAGACCTCAACAGAATATGTTCCCGCAGGCAGCGAAGGCAAAGAGAAAACCTGCTGGCCGGAGGAAGGCTGTCCCTGGTTGGTGGGATAGAGGGAGAACGGCCCTCGGTCTAACGAGCGGACGCGCGCTTGCAACCGGAAGGAATTCTGCTGGTCGCTGCCCCCGCAGGTGACTGTTAGACGGTGTTTAGATACTTGCGAATAGGGTATGCGCGCTGGTAATCCGCCAAGGGAAAGCTTCAGCGGCGGCTCGCGTTTCGCTGCCCATAGAATGGCGCCGCCCAGGGCCTCGTAGTGCCAATCATTGCGCACCGCCCAACCGAATCTCTCCTTGGCAGCATTAGAGTGCCGCAAATCGGGTATGGGCGGCCCAACGGCGCGCACAACTCGGCCCTTGCCCAGTAGATACGCTTTCGTCTTCGGCCCCTGGAGCAAGTCTGGCATATCCTTCAGGACCTGGGCACTCGCCAGGATTTCTTCGTCCCCCTCGGCAGACAATAGGGCCAGGCCGGCCCCGCTCTTCACCCGCTGCAAGATAACACTGCGCGCGGATTCTGGCAGAAAACTGAACACCGGTCCCGAGGACACATAGCAGTCATAGTCGTTGTGGAGTAACCTCGTCAACCGCTGTCGGCCAGCCTCACCCCCATAGGCCGTCCTGCGGGGCGGGAGGACCAACTCCGATTTGCCCACTATCCAGATGGGTTTCCAGATACCGGCGTTGTGAGAATCCTTCTTGACCCTGATGGCCATCACGTGGTGACCCGGCGTCAGCCCATTATCCAACGGGATGTAAAAGGGGTGATCCCACATGGTGACCGGAGCGATCGTCTGTTCGCCTACTTTGCGGCCATCAATGAAAATATCACAGTAGCCATCTACCGCCCCGAAGCAGATCATCAAAGCAGTACCGTCGGTCTGGGGCATCTCAAAGCCCGTCGCGTACCAACCCACTCCCCGGCGCTCCTCGCCCTGCATCGTCCAGTGTTGGTCTATCCGTATCTTTCCCCAATCTTCAAATGAGCTCTGTTTGTGCCACGCTTCGCTTAACCCCTCCTCTTCCGCATCAAACCGAAAAGACCACTCCTCAGGAAAGGTTACTATCTTCCTCACCTCGGCGAATGCCTTATCCAGTGCCTCGGCGTCGCCATACGCCCCATTGTCCACGACCAACACCGCGTCACCCTCCAAGTCAAACCGACGCATCAGTTCTACGGCATAACGCGTCGGTCCGACGTTCACGTCAGTATTCATCTGTGCAAAAAACAGCACGCGTAGCGGACCCTGCGCATAGGGTTTAGCCCACTTGGTATGGGGTGTGTCGAAGTCCACAGGTAGCGCGTTCGCCGCCTCAAGGACCTCCGCAGGCAGCTCCTCAGCAGGCATCGGTCTCACCAACAAGGACAGCCCAAAAGCTAACGCAAGTGGCAATGTTATGTTCCAAAACCTTAATCGTTTCATCTGACACATCTCTCCTGTGGTGTGTTCTGGCTGTCTATGCCTTGGTTACCAGGATTTCTAATTCTGTGATACTGATGGGACTCACCTTGACGGTCTCCTGCCTTCCCAGATAGTCAACAGTGCATTCCTGCAGGTCGGGGTTGGCCTCTATCAGCGTTACCCCGAATTCATTATCGCCGTAGACGGCTGGTGAGCCGGCCAGGTCGAGCATATAGCGGGCACTGTTAGGCGGGTCGCACATCAGGAACAGGAAGTCTGACTCCAGGCGCTCAGTGACCGCGACGCCGTTGATATCAAACTCCAACTTGTCAGCTATGCTCAGGTCTTTGGGCTTGACACGTAGCGTATATTTCCAACTGGAGTCATTGAAATCTTCGGCCACCCGGAACTTAACCGCCTTGCGCTGGCCCACATCGCGCTGCCGATTAATGACAATGACCCGATCTGGGCTAAGGGTATGATCATAGAAGTAGGTGCGTTCACGCTTGGTCAGGGCCTCAGGATCGTGCATCTCTTTCATCATCGTCCAGGAGCCAAGGTGGTGGCGCTGGATGTGCCAGGTACCGATGGTGCCCATCATGAAGTTGAAAGTGGATATGCCCTGTGCTCCGAACTGGAAATAGTTGTTGGCCGCTCCACGAAATCTCTCTAAAGTCATAAACTGTTCGGTCTGGTATTGGGCTGTCACATTCGGGTGAACAGTGGGGAAGACCCGACACTCAGTTCCCTGAGCAATCTCTACGAAATCCTCCACGGGAATATTGTAGTCAGGCTGGCCGTTGTCACTGGGGCAGAGGTAATCCAGGCGTGCCTCGTGCATCCAGGCAGCTACATCTAGGCCTATGTTGGTGATAAGTCCCGTGTCCACTAGCCTCTGGCATTTGTCAAGCGTTGGGGGTACACGCACTCCCAATATCAGGGCGCCGCGTCCCCGCTCGGCTGCTACCTCGTCCAGCATCTGGCGGACTTGGCAAATGTAGTCGGTCATGATGGACGCATTCTGTTCGCCTTCATCAGGCTGGAAGAATGGGGCACGCCGCATGAAGTCCAGTTCCAGCCCGTCAATGTCGTAACGCTCGACCTGTTCACGCAGAATAGCCAGACGATGGGCGCGCACCTCGGGAACTGCATAATCCATTCCTCCTATGATCTGACCGGCACGATCACGAATCACCCAATCCTGGTGGTCCAGAAAGAATTGCGTAGTGAGATAGGCGTTATAATAACCATGAAGGTGGTGGGTGTCATTCATGCGGATGGTGGCCAGGAAGGGCATGCCGTGATGATGGCAGCGCTCAGCTGCAACCGCCAGCGGATCAAGGCCGGATTCCACGAGAGCACGAATGTTATGCGCAATACTCCAGGACTGGCCGCCGGTATGCCTCGTGAGGCGCTCCGCTGAAGCCAGCCATTCTCCCACTTCTGTGGGATAAGTACACAGGTCAGGGGAGGCGGTGTACCAGGCCAGCACGTCTACGCCGGCCTCGGCGATGTAATCTACGCGTTCCTGCAAGATCTGAGCGGTGGTATTCCCGCCAAACTGATTGCAGACGTCGTCGTTCATTATCACCCGCCACTGGCTACGGGGCTTCAGGGGCGGGTAATGCTTGGTGGTGGATGCTTCAGCCATAGTCTATTCTCCTTACTGTAGGGCACAATTTGTCGTGGGGAATCTGGCATAGTCTGTTTAGCAATTACTTCGGCATGCTTGGCTATTCTACCTTCACAAGGAAGGCTAAAGCCGGAGCGAGGACGAAATCAGGTCGTAGCGGGTGAAGTCTGAGACTGACACTTGGCGAAAGGTTAGTTGGATGACGAAGCAGCAGTCGGCAGCGGTCATTTTATTGGGCGGTAGTGGCCATCGCCTCGGCCCGGACAAGGGCCTGATTAGGATAGGCGGTCAGCCCATCATTCAGCGCATAATTGAGACGATACGGCCGCTGGTGACGGAGATAATAGGAGTAGGAGAAGTGGCTGGGCTGCCGGAAGCGCTACAGTTGCCCGTGGTCGGCGATGAAGTGATGGGGTGCGGGCCTTTGGGAGGAATCTATACCGGTCTGCGGCGGGTCAGTGCTCCGTACTGTTTTGTGGTGGCCTGGGATATGCCCTTTGTGCATCCAGGACTGGTGGCTCATCAACTAAGCCTGGCACCTGAGGCCGATGTAGTGGTGCCCCGCCGGGGAGAATACGTAGAGCCGCTTCATGCCGTATATGCCCAAACCTGCTTACCTCTTATTGAAGAGCACCTGGCGGCAGGTGACTACAAGGTGGCAAGCATATTTGCACGTCTGCGGGTCAAGTACGTGGAGGCCGACCAGATAAACCGCTTTGGCACCGCGGAGCAGCTGTTTTTCAACGTCAATAATCAAGAGGATTTACAGGAAGCCCAGCATCTGGCGGACGAGCGCGGGCAGTAGGTGGCCACATTTTTGCTTATAGGTAGGGCTATAGTTTCCAGGCGGCCTTAGTCAGCGGGTCCGATTTTCACCGCACAGACCTTGAACTCCGGAATCTTCGCTACGGGGTCCAGTGCGGCGATGGTCAAGCGGTTAGCCGGGGCCTCGCGGTAGTGGAAAGCCAGGAAGACGGTCCCCGGCACCACGCGGTCGGTCACACGGGCGGCAATCTCGATCTCCCCGCGTCGCGAGATGACTTTTACTGGCTGGCCGTCGCCGACGCCCAACTCTTGAGCGTCATCCGGATGAATCTCAATTGCCCCGACTGGTACTAACTCGTCCAGTACCTTGGTGCGGCGCGACATTGTGCCGGTATGGAAGTGCTGAAGGATCCTGCCAGTAGAAAGCACAAAGGGGTAGTCGTCGTCGGGCAGTTCCTGGGCCGGGATGAACTGGACCGGGTGAAACTTGCCCCGCCCTCGCGTAAACTGGTCCTTGTGCAGGAAGGGGGTGCCGGGGTGGGTGGAATCCGGGCAGGGCCACTGTAAGGAACCCTGCTCAAGTCGTTCGTAGGTAATGCCGCCGTAGATGGGCGTAAGTTGGGCGATCTCGTCCTGGATCGCTGCGACATCGGGGTAAGACATCTCGTAGCCCAGCCGGCGAGCCAGGTCACAGGTAATCTCCCAGTCCAAACGTGCCTCTCCCGGCGGCGGAAGAGCCTGACGCACCCGCTGGACACGTCGCTCGGTATTGGTGAAGGTGCCGTCCTTCTCGGCGAATCCGGTGGCGGGCAGCACAACGTCAGCCAGTTGGGCTGTCTCGGTAAGAAAGATATCTTGAACAATGAGTAACTCCAGGTTCCTTAATCCCTCTTCCACGTGGCTTAGGTCAGGGTCGCTGAGCATCGGGTTCTCGCCAATAATGTACAGCGCTTTGAGGTCGCCTTCAGCCGCCGCATTGATCATCTCTACGACTGTCAAGCCGACGTTGGCGGGCAGTAACACTCCCCAAGCGGCCTCAAAGTTGGCCCGCGCCTGCTCATCGTCTACTTTCTGATAGCCCGGGTAGACGTTGGACAGGGCCCCCAGGTCGCACGCTCCCTGGACATTGTTCTGCCCACGCAGCGGATTGACGCCGGCCCCGGGCTTACCCACATTGCCAGTTACCATCGCCAGATTGGCCAGCGCCAGCACATTGTCGGTGCCGGTCGTGTGTTGGGTGATGCCCATTGCAAATACAATGGAGGCCGCTGGTGCTTTGGCATAGAGGCGGGCGGCACGGATGATGTCCTCGGCAGGAACACCGGTGATTTTCTCGGCAAATTCAGGCGTATAGGGTGCTACGGCCGCTTGGAGTTGCTCAAAGTCCTCGGTGCGAGCCGCAATGAACTCTTTGTCTTCAAGGCCTTCCTGAAGGATTACATGGATAAGGCCGTTGATGAGAGCCACATCAGTGCCGTGCTTTTGACACAAGTGGACTGTGGCGAACTCGGTGAGTTCAATGGCTCGCGGGTCGGCCACAATCAGCGGGACTTCTCGCTGGACGGCAGCGCGCTTGATGGCCGCACCAATGACCGGGTGACATTCAGTAGTGTTGGAACCGATGACGAAGATGGCATCGGCCTTCTCGAAGTCTTCTATGGAGTTGGTCATCGCCCCACTGCCAAAAGCCCGGGCTAGGCCGGCGACCGTGGAGGCGTGGCACAGCCGCGCGCAGTGATCAATGTTGTTGGTGCCTACCGCCGCCCGCATAAACCTCTGCATAACGTAGTTTTCTTCGTTGGTGCACTTGGCCGACGACAGGCCCCCAATGGCGTCAGGGCCAAAGTCCGCCTTTACCTGCGCGAGGCGCTCGGCGGCGAAGTCAAGCGCCTCCTCCCAGGTGGCGGGCGTCAACTCACCGTTACGGCGGATCAGTGGTTGGGTGAGACGCTCGGGGTGATTGATGAAGTCAAAGCCGAAATGCCCCTTAACGCAGAGGCGACCGTGGTTAACACCCAGTCCGGGCGCGCCGGTGATCTTTACCAGGCGATTGTTGCGGGTCTGCAATACAATCTGGCAGCCCACGCCGCAATACGGGCAGATGGTGACGGTCCGCTCCAACTCCCACACCCGACCTGCTCCCTCGGCACCGGCAAATGATAGCGCGCCGGTCGGGCAGACATCTATGCAATTCCCACATTCGGTGCACACCGATTGGTCGCGGGGCAGTCCGGGCGGCAGTCCGATGTGGGTATCAAACCCGCGGCCCAGGAAGTCAATAGCGCCAGTGACCTCAACATTGTGGCACACCTCCACGCAGCGGCCACACAGGATACACTTGCTGCGGTCGTAAATGATGGCCGGCCCGTCCTGAATCGGCTCGGGGCGGACCGCCTCCCCGACGTGCTCTGGTTCTTTAACAGCCAACTCGTAGGCATACTTCTGAAGGTCGCAGTCGCCGGACTTCTCACACGTCAAGCAGTCGTGAGGATGGTCTGACAGCAATAGTTCGATGACCATCCGCCGAGTCTGGCGGATTTCCTCGGTGTCAGTGTGGACGACTATCCCAGAAGTAGCAGGATGCGAGCAGGAAGCCACGAGCCCTGGGGTTCCTTCTATCTGGACTACGCATAGCCGGCAGGAACTGGTCGGGGGCAGACCCAGTTGCGGGTCGTAGCACAGGTGGGGGATGTCAATGCCTGCGCTGAGTGCAGCCTCCAATATTGTCGCACCCTCCGGCACTGTGACCTCCACAGCATCTATTTTCAGCGAGATTCTGTCCGCCATGATAAGGCCTTCTGTTAACTGTGCTGGCAATTCGTGCTGGTCTGAGTACTCGGTCATCACGAGGCTGGACCGCACGGCCCCTACTCGACGACTATGGCCTGAAACTTGCAGGTCTGATAGCAGACGCCGCATTTGATGCAGGTTGAAATGTCAATGGTGTGAGGTTGTTTGGGCTCGCCGGAAATCGCTCCCACCGAACAGACTTTGGCACAAGCGGTGCAGCCGGTGCAGATGTCCGCCCGGATACGATAGGTCAACAACGCCTGGCAGGCGCAAGCCGGGCAGCGCTTCTCGAGAATATGGGCCTCATACTCGTCGCGGAAGTAGCGTATTGTTGAGAGAACCGGATTGGGCGCAGTCTGGCCGAGCCCGCACAAGGAGGTTTGCTTGATCATCTGGCCGAGCCGCTCAAGCCTATCAATATCAGCGAGTTCACCCTCACCTTCGGTTATGCGGGTGAGCATCTCCAGCATGCGCTTGGTGCCCACGCGACACGGCACGCACTTGCCACAAGATTCCTTCTGCACGAATTCGGTAAAAAACTGGGCTATATCCACCATACAGGTGGCCTCATCCATCACAATCAAGCCGCCGGAGCCCATAATCGCGCCGATTTGCTCAACGGAGTCATAGTCAATGGGCAAGTCCAGATAACGAGGAGGTACGCACCCGCCAGAGGGGCCGCCGATTTGGGCGGCCTTGAACTTGCGCCCCCGCGGGATGCCCCCGCCGATGTCGAAGATGATCTCCCGGAGGGTGGTCCCCATTGGCACTTCCACCAGTCCCGTATTCCTGACCTGCCCGGCCAGGGCGAAGATCTTCGTGCCCTTGCTGCCTTCGGTACCAATTTCTGAGTACGTAACAGCTCCCTGTTGGATCACCCGGGGCACATTGGCCCACGTCTCGACGTTGTTGATGTTGGTCGGCTTGCCGTACAGGCCCGAGGTAGCCGGGAATGGTGGCCGCGGGCGGGGCATCCCACGCTTGCCTTCAACCGAGGCGATCAGGGCGGTCTCCTCGCCGCAGACGAAGGCCCCGGCGCCCTGGCGAATCTCAATATCAAAATCAAAGCCCATCCCCAGAATGTTGGTTCCGAGCAGGCCGACTTGGCGAGCCCGAGCCAGGGCGATCTGCGTGTGCTCGATGGCAATGGGATACTCGGCCCGCACGTAGATGATGCCTTGGCCCGAGCCGATGGCATAAGCGCCGATGAGCATTCCTTCTATCATGAGGTGCGGGTCGCCCTCAAGCAAGGCCCGGTCCATAAACGCACCCGGGTCACCTTCGTCAGCGTTGCAAATTACATACTTTAGCTCACCGGCCGCGGCCCGGGCGAACTGCCACTTGCGCCCGGTAGGAAAACCCGCTCCCCCGCGGCCCCTCAGGCCTGAGGCCAGCACCTCGCTGATTACTTGCTCGGGCGACATCGCTGAGAGGACCTGGGGCAGAGCACTGTATGCGCCATGGGCTATGCAGTCTTCGAGGCTGCGCGGGTCTACCACTCCGCAGTTCCTCAGCACCAGGCGCGTTTGATGTTTGTAGAAGGGGATATCCTCCTGACGCGCGATCACCCGGTCGCCGTCCGCCCAGCATAAGCGATTGATAATCTCCCCATTGAGGACTGTACTCTGGATAATCTCGGGCACGTCATCGGGCGTAACGCCCTGATAGAAGATGCCTGGAGGGTCTATCACCATCGCCACTGCGCCAGCACACAGGCCGTGACAGCCCGTCCTCACCACGCGCACGCGCCGGTCAAGGTCGCGACTCTCAATCTCCTGCTCCAGGGCCTCACATACCTCAAGCGCGCCCAGGGCCCGGCAGCCCGTCGAACACACCCGGATCTCCACCTCAGGACGGGGCCGCGCCGCCAACTCAGCCCGCAATTTGCTTAACTCATCAATTGATGTCAGCGGCTTTATCATTGCTTGGTTTGATAGTCACGCAGGATACTCTGCACGCGTTGCGGTGTGAGCCTGCCGAAGTACTGGTTATCAATCATCATCACCGGTGCCAGGAAGCACGTCCCCAAGCAGGCGACCGTCTCCAGGCAAAACATCAGGTCCGGAGTTGTTTCGCCTTCCGTGATGCCTAGCTCGCGGCAGGCAGCATCCAGCACCCGCCCAGCCCCTTTGACATGACAGGCCGTACCTCGGCAGACTCGTATCGTGTGCCGTCCCCGTGGCTCCGTGTAGAACTGGGCGTAGAAGGTTACCACTCCGTAAACGCGACTGAGCCGGATATTGGTGCGCTGACTGATCTCTTTTAGAGCCGGAGGAGGTAAGTAACCGAAGCACTCCTGGACCTGGTAAGTAACCGAAGCACTCCTGGACCTGCTGAAGCACACCGATAAGATTGGAGGTGGGTGAAACTTCTAACTCATCAAGCAGTGCCCTTATGTCAGTCTCGGTAGGCACGGGGCTTGCTGTATCCTTAGCTGCTGTCGTTTCTGCCATAGGGTCGGTTCCTACAAATCATAGTATCCTAACTATCTGTGAGCGCTACGGGCGACGCGGCCAACGAGATGGACTATTCCGTATCCGGCCCGGCGATTCCTTCTTGACTTTTTATGGTCAAGCATAAATAACCCGACAGGAGCGTAGCGCCTGCCTCGTGAGCATGGCTAACAGTTGTGGGCCCAGGAGATGTAGGTTGCTGCGGTCCAGCCGTAGTCCCGAATGACCCCAAAACCGGGACCCCCGGTGTCTCCTACTTGGCCCTTGCGGTGAAGCTGGTGAGGGTGGATTTGGTTGTGCGGGTCGTAGTACTCAAAGACCACACCCGTCTGACGATACCATTTTTCAATGGCACGCATTGAGCGCGCTCGCAGCGCGGCAGCCACTTCGTCCTCACCACAAACTCTTAGACCCTCCCAGATGAGATAATTTATGTTCATCCACACCGGGCCGCGCCACATATCGTCGCTGAAGGCAGGTTCATCTAAGGCCACCGTGGGCACGGGCAGTTGAGGCCAGAACTCGTCAGAATCTGTCAAATGAGCCACCAGACGTTGGACCTGGTTAGCATCCGGAATCCCTGCCAGCATAGGCAGGAAATCCGCGCCCGTCTTGAGCAGCATCCACTTGCCTTCAGGGTCCGGCCCCCGGTCCAGATAAATACCTAACTCCTCATTCCACAACCGGTCGTTAACCAGGGCTGAAAGCTCCTGGGCGCGGCGCCGCCACTGCTCAGCTTCACCTCGCCCGAGCACGTCGGCCATCTGAGCCAGCCACTGCATCTCACCGACGACAAAACTGTTCAGGTCAATGTGGTCGTCAATGATAGGGCGGTCAAAGCGGGGCGAGTTATCCCACCCGGATTCCCCGCACTTGCAGCGCTCGCTGGACATATCCTTATGCCACTCTAACAGACCGTTGTCATTGGCGTCGCGCTCGCGCAGCAGCCACTCGATAAAGCGACACAGCGGCTGATAGCAGGCCCGTAGGAAATTATCGTCGCCGGTGGCTTGATAGACCTTCCAGGCGGCCCAGGCCAGGATGGGTGGTTGAGTGACCTCCGAGTGCCCTTCAGCCGTGATGCAATGAGCGATGTAGCCATCGGCGAGTTGGCTCTCAGTCACCGCCAGGATGCTGTCTTTGGCCATCTCAGAGTCAATATGCAGCCAGCCGAGGCTATGAAAGGCCGAATCCCACAGCCACATATACCGATGAGGCCAAACATCTGGCGTGGTCCAGCGGCGGCGAATCTGTCCCTCAGGGGCGCGCACATTGAGTTTGAGTACCTCCGCGCACTTGCGGTAGGTCTGCTCATCAGCGTCCGCCAGCAACCCGGAGCAATCCAGGTTGCGGATGAAGGCGCTGCGCATCCCAGTGAGTTTATCAATATCGAGTTCAATACCAGCCACAGCACGATCACGCGCCTGTTGGAGGCTTTGCGGGCTTAGCGCCAGGCAGAAGCGTTGTCCGTCACCGGCCGGCGCTATTTCCAGGTGGACGAAGCCGGCCTGGGTATTGGGGTCTCCCTCCAGTCTCACCTCCAGTGTGCCCTTTGTAGCGCCGACGATGGTCCCGCAGTCAGCGAAGGCAAATTTGACATCGCCTATGCCGCCGGCGGTCTCGGCGCTCAGATCAGCGGCATCACCCAGAACCAGCCGCGCCTTTATACTGTCAATGCCCGCGCCGAAGGAGAGTAGTAAGTCTGGAGAGAGGCGCAGCCGCAATCCCAACGGTTCGCGGCTGGCACTGGCTACGAGCGTGTGCGCCCAACTGGTTGGTCCATCTAACCCGGAAAAAGTAAACAGTTTGCCCTCGCCCCAGCGGTCCGGCATTATTGCCTCGGCCATATTAGAAAAACGCCTCCCATAATGACACTGTTGCGAAAGTTAGTTTGTTATTATAGCAAGGGGGGGTTGCTGTATCCTCAGTTCCTGTCGTTTCTGCCATACGGTCGGTCCCTACAGATCATAGTATGCTAACTATCTGTGAGCGCTACGGGCGACGCGGCCACCGAGATGGGCTATTCCGTATCCGGCCCGGCGATTCCTTCTTGAGTTTTTGCGGTCAAGCATAAATAGCCGGGCAGAGCCCTCATAGAATGGTCTATGACCCAAGAAAGTAGAGAATCGTCCTCCTGCCCCGCCCTAAACGGAACCTCTGTGCACTGTGAGGCGTCTATAGATACATACAGGCCACACCTATGAATGTAATGAATGGACTGGCTGGTCCGGGGTAGCCGGGAAGCGTAAATAATAGGTCGCAAGGGGGGACACAATAATGAAGAGTGCCGGACGGTTTGGATTGGTAATATCCACAGGATTAATCTTCCTGGCGGGGCTTAGTCTGCCGGAGGCAGAGGCGGCCGATTGGAGCCCAAGCCCCGCCATCGTTGCGGACATTTACGCGCCGGCAGGTGGTGATAAAAAAATATATGTAGGGGACCAGACAGACGCCCGCTGCGCGTCCATGGATATGGACACACTGGACGGAAACCAGTATCCTGATACTATTCCTGAAGGCAACATCACCTGGGAAGCATTACGCGGTACTTTCCCCAATGGTAATACCGGAAGCGATGTGGTGTGGCAGGCGCCCGCTACCCCTTCCGCTCAAGCGAACGATATTTGGATAAAAGTTACGGTTGACGACTTGCCCGCTGAGAACGACCCGCCGGGCGGTGGCACTCGGGACGACGATCCGGTGACGGACACTATCTATGTGACCGCCTGGGACGCAGAGATTGAGAAGTGCGGGGATTGGCTCCCGATCAAAGACGGGACGGTGAAGATTACCGCGAGGGTGAAGCCCACCGGGGTGAATGGGTTCATGATATTCAGTCTGTCGGGTGTGTCGACCGAGCCGGGCTATTGTATGAATGCCGGAAGCGAGTCTACGACCGATCGGGACCTGCAGTTCGAGAATCAGGATGGCTTCCTAATCGCCGGCCCTTATAACGAAGATGCTTATACAGTTGATGAACAGCAGCAATTGATGGCCGTTAACTCGGCGGAAGTGATTGTCACGTCTTACGACTATGGCAGTTGGGGCCAGATACGGGCGCTGATACGCGAAGAGGATACAGATGTCACAGAGTATGCTCATGTGGTGGACGAAGAAGGCACTTATGTGGATATCCCGCGGGATGATGATGACAACAAGATTGCGGACAGCGCTGACCAGAACCACGACTCAACTTTGTTAGACGGCGGCATCAATGCGACGGCCACGACCATAACGGTGGATTCGACGTTGGGCATGCCGGAGTTTGCGAGTGAGGGGACAAGGACCATGAGGATTGACGACGAGCAGATCACGTACACCGGGGGGACGCCAACCACTATCACGGGTTGTACGAGAGGCGCTAACGGCACGGCCGCTGCCGCCCACGCCGATAACGCTAGCGTGGAGTGGTGGCACAACGACCACGACTCGGAGGAGAATCCCTTGGGCGACGGCACCAAAGGGGATGGGTTCACCAGATACCAGGAATACAGAGGCTTTGTGTCAATGGAGAACCATATCCGATTGGACCCCAGTGAAAAGGAGGTTTTCGTTTTCGACTACATTGGCTATGGCACGGGGGATTATCCAAACCTAGGACCGACTGTTTATCAGGTTGGACAATACGAGCGGACCATACTTAACGTGGTTAATCCCAATCGTGAAACTGCCCCCGGCCACGAGCAGAAGTGCGTATACTTGGCGAGCGATGAAGTTTGGGACGAGGGCGAGTATGGACATTGCTTCCCCGATCCTCCAGGTGTGGGTACTCCCAATCAGCAGACACATATCTATCTGTATACCGGCAATATAGCAGCAGATGCACAAGCCCTATTTGGTGAGAATTGGGAGGCGCCTGCCACCTCAATGCTACAGAGGGTTATCGGTCACGAATGTGGACATTATACCAATATCCCGCATCATGCGCAGGGGGGGTGCGTAATGCACACGCCCGCTGACGACTGGTTTAACATTCCCCACACATATTGCACTAACAATCCCGGCTGCCAGTACCTGTTTAAGTTGCACTAGATGTAGATTTCTGCGTTACATAATTAGGGAGATGGTTGAAAATGTGTAAGAAAGCGATGTCAAGGAATCGGTTTGTTGCTGTCACCTTCGTTGTAATGTTGTTGCCCTGTTTTGTCCTCGGTCGTGCCAACGCCCAGGACGAGGCCCTCGCGACTACCGAGGCCCTCGTGAAGGCCGCACTGCCTTGCCTCGATATGAGGGTCGGACATCAGCCTGACTTTGACTCCGGCATTGAGTTGTTGGAGCAAGCCTTAGCTCTCGCCGAAACACCTGAAGAATACGCGAAAATAGCAACTCTCCTGGCCCGATCGTATATATGGGCGCATCAAAAGCCCGACAGAGCGATTGCAGTGTTGCAGAAGGTGCTGGAGTATGACCCTGAGTTCGAGTATTGTTTCACCTTATATGATGGACAGCTTTTTGAGTGGCGTGGCCGCCTACATCCGCCTCAAGAGTGGGAGATGGAGAGGTTTCCGCCGGGTTATCCGGAAACTCCAGGGCCACTCCCACCCCCGCAACGCAAGCCTTTGCGTTACGGTATTGGGCTCTCAGCGCGGGTGGCTTTGGGCGATGCGTATTATCACGGCAAAGGCGATAAGGAAGCCGGCCTCAGAGAATGGGAGACTGCTCTGGAGAGCTATCCTGATGCAGAGGCTCTGGGCGGGTGGGTCACTAGAGCCAGGCGAGAGTTGGGACTAATCGGTGCTCTGGGTGATTCTCCGCCC
>JALGUR010000123.1 GCA_029820565.1 Candidatus Zipacnadia bacterium | reverse complement strand
ATATCAACCAAGGTGACGCAAGAGGCGGCGGACAATGTACCCTAACCCTGATTTCCAACGCATAATGAAGACAGTGAACCACGAGGAGCCAGATAGAGTTCCCCTGTGCGAAATCTTGGTAGAGTATCCGATCCAGAGCCAATTCCTGGGTCGGGAAGTCAGCGACGATGATCTGGAATCACAAGTGGAGTTCTGGGTGAAGGCGGGCTATGATTTCATCCCCTTAACAGCGGGCATGATGAAGCCCGGGAAAGTTACCCAGGATTCCACGATTTCTCAAGTCATCCGCCAGGACGTCCTCGAGCATGCTGTGGCGGCCGACGACGATACTACCTGGAATCTGGAGTACACCAGCTTCATCAATGATCGTCGCGCCTTTGAGGAATTCCCCTGGGAAACGGCCGCGCAGGTAGATATAAGCGAGTTCCATGCCGTCAAGGATATGCTCCCCGAAGGTATGAAAGTAATCGTTACCTCCGGGAAAGTATTCACCCTCACTTGGATGCTTATGGGATTCGAGAATTTTGCCGTCTCTCTGCTAACGGACGAGCAATTCCTCACAGATGTAATGCACAAAATTGCCGAAATCCAAATGAATGTGCTGGATCAAGTGCTCCAGTTGCCCCACGTCGGAGCAGTCTGGGCGGTTGATGATCTTGCCTGCAGCACGGGCACAATTATCGCCCCTCAGGCCATCCGGGACCACATACTTCCCTGGTATAAAGAAATGATAGCCCAGTGTCACCAGGAAGGTCGCCCGTTTTTTCTACACTCTGATGGCGATCTGCTACCGATCATGGACGACTTAATCAAACTGGGTCTGGATGCATTGCACCCCATTGACCCCACTGCTATGGATATCGCGCAAGTAAAGCAGACGTATGGTGAACGTCTTTGCCTGATTGGCAACGTGTCCACCGAACTCTTGAGGAGCGGCACTCCCGCAGAGGTGGAGGCTGTGGTGAAGGAGCTTCTCCGCGTTGCGGCCCCAGGTGGCGGATATTGCTTGAGCTCGGGGAACTCGGTGCCGGCGTGGGCCAAAATCGAGAATTACCAGGCGATGCTGCGCACTGCTCGGAAGTACGGAGCCTATCCAATAAGCGCGGCCTAATCTTCTATCTACCTTAGCACGTCCGCCAGACCGGTAGTCCAGGCGTCGCGGAGGGCGGACAGGGGCAAATTGATGAGGGGCCTCTCCCCTACTGTGAGTGAGAATTGGGGTTCGGCAGTTGCCTTACCGATGCGGATAGCCCAGAGGCCGCAGATAGAGAAGATTTCTTCCACGTCCGCTTCGTGGCCGGCGCTAACTTCCATCACAAAGCCCGAGGATTCGCTGAACAGCCACTTGTCCGCCCGAAGGCCATTTACCATTTCCTCACTGACCTGAATACTGACGCCGAGTTGCCCGCGGGCGAAGCCGCCCAGGGCCATCTCGGCCAACGCGACTACCAACCCACCATCAGAAATGTCCTGGCAGGCGGCAACATAACCCCAGCCAATGGCGTCCAGCACGCCCCAAATCATCCCCTCCTCCTGCTCCCAGTCAATCTGCGGCACATTGCGGCCTAAGCCCAGCCCGAGAGCCTGATAGTACGCCGAGCCACCCAACTCATCCTGGCGCGGGCCGACCAGATAGAGGGCATTGCCGACTTCCTTCAGTTGCATGGTCACGGCCTTGGAGTAGTCGTCCATAACGCCCACGCAGGCGATGATGGGCGAGGGCGCTACGGCCCGGCCGGTGGCCGATTCGTTGTAAAAACTGACATTGCCGGAGATTATCGGCGTAGGACTGTCCGGGTAGTCTTTCAGGTGGATATTGCTGGCGGCGTCAGCCAGGCCGCGCACGCCCTCGCGGAACTCCCAGAAGGCCCGGGGTTTCTCGGGATTACCGAAGTTGAGGCAGTCGGTCAGGGCCGCGGGATTGGCTCCGACCGCCGCGACATTGCGCATCGCCTCGGCGACGGCGTTGGCTCCACCCCAGTAGGGATCAATCAGTCCATAGAAGGGGTTGCCGTCCACCGCGAGGGCCACGCCGCCCGGACAGCCTTCCAGCGGCGCGCAGACGCCAGCACCCGCTTCACCGGGGCGGATGACGGCATTGCCCTGGACCTCGGTATCATAGTTGCGATAGATATAAGCCCGCGAGCAGATATTGCGGTGACCCAGGACTTTCACAAGCGTCTCGTTCATATCTTCGGGCATATCAAAGTCAGGTTCGGTACCCGTATACTCGCGGGGCTGGGACTCGCGCTCATAGGAAATACCTGAGGTGACCGCCTCGGCCGGCGCTTCGCAGACTATTTTGCCGCTCATACTCAGGCGGTAGATGCCGTCAGTAGTGAAGCGACCAATGACGCGGGCCTGAGCACCTTCGTAGATGTTGGGCAGGTCCCAATCCTCATTGTAGATGCGCAGTACGTCCTCAGTGAAGTGGGTCGGCACGGCCCACACATACCGCTCCTGAGTCTCGGCGCAGCAGATGGTCTCCGCCAACAGATTTTCCAGACCCACGTGGACTTTGTCCAGGTCAATTTCTACACCCATATCTCCGGAGGCAGTAATCTCCGAGGTAGCACAGGCCAGCCCTCCCCCACCCAGGTCTTTGAAGCCGACCACGATACCAATCTCCTTCGCCCGGTCTTTGACGGCCTGATTGGCCTTACGCATACATAGCACATTCTTCAGAAAGGGGTCGGGGATCTGCACGGCACCGCGGTCCTCGGCCTGTTCTTCTTCATCCAATATCTTAGAGGCGAACGCTGAGCCGCCAAAGCCGCTGTCATCAGTAGGCTTGCCGACGAGAATCATATCATACGGCTCCTGGCGGGCTTGAGGCGGAACTGCCGAGTGAATGATATCGTCTTCGGCCACTATGCCCAAGGCAACCACATTCACCAGACAGTTGTCATCAAAGGTCTCCGAGAAGTAGAGGTCGCCGGCCAGATTAGGCACGCCCAGGGCGTTGCCATACTGCCAGATACCGTCTACTACGCCCTTGACGATCCAGCGGGTGCGCTCAGCATTCTCGCCGGTGGGGTCGCCGAAACGCAGAGGGTCAGCAGTAGCAATCACGCGGGCGCCCATGCAATCTACATCGCGCACAATGCCGCCAATGCCCGTAGCCGCGCCCTCAACCGGCAGCACCTGGCTGGGATGATTGTGGCTCTCGTGAGCGATGAC
>JALGUR010000122.1 GCA_029820565.1 Candidatus Zipacnadia bacterium | reverse complement strand
CAAGCCCACGACGCAGCGCAGCACCTTGATGGCGTCGCCGACATCGGTGGTGCCGCTTTGGTTCGCGTCGGCGTAGGGGTCAGCGTCGTCCAGGCCCACCACAATGCGCAGAATCTTGATGGCATCGCCGACTGAGGCCTCGCCGTCGCCGTCCATATCGCCCAGATACTGCTGCCCGTTAGCGGGCAACACCTCGGCGGACCGGACGCTCGCCGGCCCAACCGCTGACCCCGTCTGGCCGGGAAGCCCCGCGCCACCCCCACAACCGACTATAGCGACCCCGAGGATCGCTATAATCAATACGCTTGTCGTTCGCGCTATCATTTCTGTGCCCCCTTAGTGGGGATTTTAACGCTATACTAATATCCATTCTATCACACCCTTACAAAGGTGTCAAGTCCACTACCTCTTCTCCGTGGGTACCCGATTGTGGCCCTACACAATCACCTTATTGAGCGGATATTCAATGATGCCCTGGGCGCCGGCCGCCTTGAGTTGAGGAATGAGATCGCGGACCAGCTCCGAGTCAACGATGGTCTCTATCGCGACCCAGTCACCGTTAGCCAGGGGCGAGACGGTGGGACGCTTGAGGGCGGGCAGCACGGCCACTACCGCTTCCAGGTTTTCTCGCGCCACGTTCATCTTCAAGCCCACCTTCGTCTCCGCATCCAGGGCTCCTTGCAGCAGCAGCGCGATGTTCTCAATCTTCTGCCGCTTCCAAGCATCTTCCCAGGTCTGCTGATTAGCAATGAACTTGGTGGTAGACTCAAACAGCATATCCACTATCCTCAAGTTATTGGCCGCCAGGGTCGCGCCGGTCTCGGTGCCTTCCACGATGGCGTCCACCAGACTGGGGCACTTGGCTTCGGTAGCGCCCCACGAAAACTCCACCTGCGCCGACACGCCATACTCAGCCAGGTATTTGTTGGTGACCTCAACCAGTTCCGTGGCTATGCGCTTGCCTTCCAGATCTTCGGGGCCTTGGATATCCGAGTTCTCGTGCACCGCCAGTACCCACTTATAGGGCCGCATCCCTTTCTTAGCGTAGATGAGTTCGCAGACCTCGACGACCTCACCCTCCATACCACGCTCGCGAATCCAATCCAAGCCCGTAAGCCCACAGTCCAACATCCCGCCAGCCACATAAGTAGGCATCTCCTGAGCCCGCAGCAGCACGCCCCACAATTCTTCGTCATCAAAATCGGGCTTGTACTGGCGCTCATCTACCGACAGGCCAAACCCCGCCCGGGTAAACATAGCGACAGTAGCCTCCTGGAGACTACCTTTCGGCAAGCCAATGCGCAACTTTCGTTCAGACACCGATTTAATTCACTCCTCTCTACGGCCAGAGCGGCCCCCCTCGCCACGATTCAAATCGGCCAGGGCTGGCCCTCCCACAGAATACTGTCCACGTAACTGTCGGTGAACCATATTGTAGCACATATTTCGCCTGAAGCACTCCTACTCAACGACATATAAGTCAACTGCCCCCAGCGGCTGACTCATAACTTCGTCGGCCCACAGGGGGTGGGGGAGGGCCGAGGGCTGGTCAAACTCACCGGCGAACAAATAGAATGGCAGAGCACAACCGGTCACCCGCAGTTTGTCCAAGGCTACTCCCAATTCGTACAATGCCCCACTGCCCACGCCATTGCAGACCACGATATAGGCCATATCTTCAGGCAGGGCGTTCAGTATCGTATGCGCCTCAGCGCTAGCCAGCATAAAGTCGGTGGCCTCCTGGCGCTTGACTTCCACTGCGTCGTACGCCGAATCCAGCAGTCCGATGGTGCTGTCAATCAGGTCCTGCGAGGCGCCCACGACAATCTTCGGGGCTACATATTGGCGGCCTAATTCGAGTTCTACGGTGATAGCCTTCACTATTTTCTCTGTGGAGGAGACTTGGCAGTTACCCAACACGAACTCATCAAAACTCATTTCCCCGGCAATCTCTCGTAGGACATTGGGCTCGCCGGCGCAGAAGAAGTTGGCACACTTGGCCGGCTTCCAGGGCCCGGCCAGGCAACCGTCCATATCAAACAGGCATCGGGGCGCGGCGATTCGTCGCCCGGAAGCGCGGAAACTTGCCCCCTGCTGCTCAGCCATTTCTATCAACCTATCCTGGGCGTTGGGAAATTCGCGTACTAACCGTAGAACGTTGTGGCGAATGGCCGAAAAGCGCAGCAAGTATCGTAGGTTGTCGCGAGTCATCGCAAAGTCGCTCTCCAGAAAGTCGCAGAAATCCCGCCACGTCTCTGACCGCTCCCGAAGGACCTGTAGTTCCGGTTCGCGTTGTGCAGAGAGGGTTTGGCCTATCCATTCTACAACGTTATTGATGGTCGCCAAATCCACTCGTAGTTCGGCTGAGCGGCGGCGCAGCCCTTCGCGTACGATCTGTTCCCGGCCCTCCTCTAACCTGAGTCCTTTCTCCAGTCGCAGCAAATCCTGGCTACCCATCATCGTTCCCTGATGGCAGCACTTATTACCACAGGCTCCACACACCCGGTCTATAATTTCCTCCAATGTCTGCCGCGCCGTCTTTACCGACGCTGCCAAAGGATTCATCCTACTCACTCTCGCTTATCTCATAGCGCCGCACTAATTCGGTGGACAATCGCGCACCCCATCCGGGCTGCTCTGCCAGTTTCAGAAAACCGTTCTCAAGTTGTCCGGCAAACGTAAAGAAGTCGCCGCTGGCTGTGGCAAAACTGGCCGGCAGACCTATCGGTAGCGATATGGGAACGGCTGCAGACAGGTGGGCCGTCGCCAGAGTTGTCAGGGGGCATCGGCCGGCGCGAAAGGCGATGCGCATCCCGCCCAACCGCGCCAGGTCGGCTATTTTCATCGCTGCCGTAAGACCCCCACACCAGGTCAAATCTGCCACTATAACGTCAACCGCCCCCGATTCCGCCAAATGGTGAAACTGTCTGATACCCCACAAACTGCCCCCAGCCGCCAGGGGCAGATCCCGGGTCTGGTGCAATTGTGCATACTCCGGCCAGCGTCCATCGGCCAGCAAATTCTCCGCCCAGAACACCTCGGCCTTCTCCAGACTCTTGGCGACCTGCTGGGCGCTGTCAATATCCGGGCAGGGTTCGGTTAGCCTGACTATCAGGCGCCGCTGGGAACCAATCTGTTGGTGAATGTCACGGACCAGTTGGAGGTTCTCTGGAGTCGGTGCCCCGATTTCAAGGCCAATGCCTCCAATGCCCCGG
>JALGUR010000121.1 GCA_029820565.1 Candidatus Zipacnadia bacterium | reverse complement strand
GAGGGAGATGACAAGCCAGAGAAGTATCCGGTGGCGTTTCGCGGCTGCCAGGGCGTGATTCTGAACAAAATTGACCTGTTAGATTATCTTGATTTTGACACTGATACATTCTGGCAACTGTGCAGTCAACTCCAGCCACAGGCCGCCCAGTTGCCGACTTCTTGCGTCAGTGGCGAGGGGATAGACAGGTTGTGCGAATGGTTGAGGAAACACTTATCCATAGTGACCAAGGCCGAGTAAGATTTCAGGTCACTATAACTGGCATAGTGCAGGGGGTTGGCTTTCGGCCCTTCATCCACCGGCTGGCCCGCAGCCATCACATCGTCGGCAGCGTTTATAACTTCACCGGCGGCGTGGTGATAGAAGCGGAGGGCCGCGCCGAAGATGTGGACGCTTTCATCCGCGCCTTGCCTGAGGAGGCGCCGCCTATCGCGCGGATTGAAGATATTTCGGTTCGCGAAGTGCCTTTCGTCGAGGACAGCGAATTTGTCATTATTCCCAGCCGCGAGACGCCCGGAGGAACTATATTGCTTTCTCCGGATGTGGCTACTTGTGCCGATTGCACCAGGGAACTATTTGATCCCGCCGACCACCGTTACCGTTATCCGTTCATCAACTGCACTAACTGTGGCCCACGGTTCACTATTATTGAGAGTGTGCCCTACGACCGGCCCAATACCACGATGGCGCCGTTTACTATGTGTCCGCAGTGTCAGGCCGAGTACGAGGACATCAATGATCGTCGCTACCACGCCCAACCCAACGCTTGCCCAGTTTGTGGGCCGCAGGTGGAACTATTATGCGCTGATGAGAGCCTTGGCGGTGCGGCGGCGATTCGGCGGGCTACCCAATTGCTGGTAGAAGGCCACACTGTTGCAGTTAAGGGCCTGGGTGGATTCCATCTGGCCTGTGATGCGTGCAACGAACCGGCAGTGCGCACTTTACGAGAGCGAAAAGGGCGGGAGGAGAAATCGCTGGCCATAATGTCGGCTTCGCTGGAGGACATTGCCACCTACGCTGAGTTGAACGACACGGGACGTGAACTATTAGTGGGGCCTATCCGCCCCATTGTGTTGTTGAAGAAAGCCAGTCCAATTATTGCCGAATCGGTCGCCCCCGACAGCAGGTATTACGGAGTTATGACTCCCTACACGCCGCTGCATCACCTGCTGCTGGACGATGAGCGCCTGCTGGCCCTGGTGATGACCAGTGGCAATCTCAGTGAGGAGCCGCTGGCGACCGACAATGAAGAAGCCCAACAGCGCCTGGGCCGCATCGCGGACGCTTTCCTTATGCACAATCGCGATATTCAGGTGGGCTGTGATGATTCGGTAGTCCGGCCCACCGCCCGGGGGCCGATAATAATGCGCCGGGCGCGGGGTTATGTGCCCTTTCCGGTTTCCACCAAAAAGGACCTGGGCCGAGTGCTGGCTGTCGGCGCTCATCTTAAGAACACCTTTTGCCTGACCGATGGCCCCAACGCTTTCCTCAGCCAGCATATCGGGGATTTGGACGACGCCCAGACCTTAGACTATTTCCAGTGGTGTATTGACCATTTGCAGGATGTGCTGCGGATTGAACCAGAATTGATCGCCTATGACTTACATCCCGATTATCTAAGTACCCGCTACGCCCTACGCCTGGCCGAGGAGCGTGGGCTGGAGGCTGTCGGTGTCCAGCACCACCATGCGCATATTGCCGCGTGTATGGTCGAAAATGGCCTGCAAGGACCCGCTCTTGGCATAGCCTGTGACGGCACCGGTTATGGTGAGGATGGCTGTGTGTGGGGGTGCGAGATACTGGTGGCGGGCTATGGCAACTATCAGCGGTTGGCCCATCTGGATTATGTTCCCCTACCGGGCGGCGCACAGGCCGTCCGCGAGCCCTGGCGGATGGGCGCGGTTTACCTGGCGCGGCAAGGCTTATTGGATGAAGATATCGCCTTCTGCCGCAACCTTGACCAGGTTCAGTGGCGCCTGCTGCAACAAATGATTGATAAGGGGATAAACTCGCCCCTGGCCTCCAGTGCCGGAAGGCTTTTTGATGCAGTCGCGGCGGTTCTGGGTATTCGGCGCGTCAATGTCTATGAGGGTCAAGCCGCGATGATGGTGGAGGCGGTAGCCACCACCGCGGAGGGCACTTATGATTATAATATGTGCGAGGAGAACGACCTTATTATAATGGAGGCGGGGCCAATGTTTACCGGGATAGTGGCTGACCTACAAGCCGGCATTGACATCGGCTGCATTGCCGCTCGCTTCCATAATACTTTCGTGGAGATGCTGGCGGAGGCGGCAGCCCGGGCGGCTCGCCTGACTGGACTCAAACAGGTGGCCTTCTCCGGCGGAACTTTTCAGAATGAACTGGTATTAACTGGTTTACACCAGCGGCTCAGCGAGCAGGGTCTGGAAGTGTTCGTTCATAAGCAAGTGCCGCCTAATGACGGCGGACTATCATTAGGGCAGGCTGTAGTGGCTCCAGAAAGGCGAAAATAAGATGTGTGTAGCCCTACCAGTTAGAGTAGTACAAGTAGAAGACCAACGAGCCGTGGGCGAAATTGGCGGCAGTACGGTCAAAATGCGCCTGGATCTGCTACCCGAGGCCCAGGTGGGCGACTATGTCCTGGTCCACGCCGGGTTTGCTATCCAAAAAGTTGACGAAGAAGAAGCCCAGGAGACCCTGCGGCTGCTACAGGTCATTGCATGGGCAAAATAGATAAGCGCAAACTATAATGAATTGGTTTGGTAGTCTGCACCCTGTAATTCAGGCTTTGCTTGCCACAGCTTTTACCTGGGGCGTCACGGCCCTTGGGGCGGCATGTGTCTTCACGGCTAAGCAGTTCAGTCGTCGAATGCTGGACGGGATGTTGGGATTTGCCGCTGGCGTGATGATAGCAGCCAGTTACTGGTCACTGCTGGCCCCGGCTATTGAAATGTCCGAGGGCCAAGGTGTTCCGACCTGGGTCCCGCCCGCCATTGGTTTTATGATTGGGGGTATCTTTCTGTGGGCCATTGATAAGATACTGCCTCACGTCCATCCGGGCTTTAGTGCAGAAGAAACTGAAGGAATCAAGACCTCCTGGCGACGAACGACATTACTGATCTTGGCCATCACCCTGCATAACATCCCCGAGGGATTGGCCGTGGGCGTGGCCTTCGGCGCAGCAGCTGCCGGCCTGCCCGCGGCGACCGTGACCGCCGCTGTAGCGTTGGCCATA
>JALGUR010000067.1 GCA_029820565.1 Candidatus Zipacnadia bacterium | reverse complement strand
AGGAGTGTTTATTAGTGTTAGGCACTGAGGTACGCGATATATTCCACGCTGCTTGCGCTGACCATTGGCTGATTCCGGCATTCAACATTGCTTATTTGCCCATGGTCGAGCCGATTTGCCAGACGCTACGAGAATTTGACTGCTTTGCCTTGATTGAGGTAGCCCGTCCGGATATAGAGCGCTTCGGCGCGCAGAGCCTGGAGGCAGTAGCGGCCGAGTATGCCCGATGTGCCGATGAGCGTTATGTGGCGCTGCATGTGGATCACGTGCCGGTCATTGACGAGGAGGGCCAACGAGTTCAGTGGAGAGAGATGGTGCGAGAGGGGATAGAGTGTGGGTATCATTCGGTAATGATTGATGGCTGCCGGCTGCCGTTGGACGAGAATATTGCCGTCACCCAACAGGTAGTGGAGATGGCCGGCGCTTACCAGGTGCCCGTGGAAGCCGAACTTGGTGCAGTGCTGGGCCATGAACCTGGGCCGCTGCCGCCCTATGAGGAACTGTTTGATAGTAAGCGCGGTTTCACTTCGCCCCAGCAGGCCCAACGTTTTGTCACCGAAACTGGAGTAGACTGGCTGTCGGTAGCCGCAGGCAACATTCATGGTGCCATTAGCGGGGTAGCCGCGGATCAACCCAAAGTACAAGCGCGCTTGGATATTGATCATTTGCGCCTGCTGGCACAGGCCACTGGGGTGCCCCTGGTGCTGCATGGAGGCTCAGGCATTCCCAGTGAATATCTACACGAGGCAGTCGAGCAGGGCATAGTTAAACTCAATATCGGCACGGAAATCCGTCAGGCCTACCAGCAAGCCCTATCAGCCACCGACGACATCACGGTGGCACAGCAGGCAGTAGCCGAGGTCATTGCGATGCTGATAACTGAGCGCCTGGGCACTGCCGGCACTGCCTCGCTGCTGCGTTAGTGAGACTGGATTTGGGCGAGCCGCGGAAAATCTTGCCTTGCAATGACAGACTTGGCCACCGAGTGTATTTTGTGTATAATGGTATGGTCTACCTCAGCACAAGCGACGAAATTTCTCAATCCAGTACTTTCTTATTTATGATATGAGCATAGATAGTCTGTATCTTGGCATTGATGTAGGTTCGGTAAGTGTCAATCTGGTAGCGATAGATGCCGATGGCGCGGTACTTGAAGAACAGTATCTGCGCCACCAGGGCCAGCCGATGAAGGTAGCGGCTCAAGCCATCAAAGGGGCACTGGCCGACTACGGTGTGGATCGCATAACTGGTATGGCGGCTACCGGCAGTGGTGGTCGCACTGTGGCCGATATTCTGGAGGTGGCCTTTGTCAATGAGGTAGTGGCACAAGCCTCAGCTACGGCGCGGCTGTATCCCCAGGTCAGGACCATCATTGAAATCGGCGGCGAAGATTCCAAGCTGATATTTGTCGACCCGCAGGCCGCTGGTGGTGGCAACCAGGTGGCGGACTTCGCGATGAATACCGCCTGTGCCGCGGGCACTGGCTCATTCTTAGATGAACAAGCCGTCCGCCTGGTTCTGGAGATTGAAGAATTTGGGCAACTGGCTCTCCAATCCCAAGATCCCCCGCGCGTAGCTGGTCGTTGTAGCGTTTTTGCCAAAACCGATATGATTCACCTTCAGCAGAAGGCTACCCCGGAATATGACATCATCGCTGGACTTTGCTTTGCTCTGGCCCGTAACTTCAAAAGCACGGTAGGCTCCGGCGCTGATATCCAACTGCCGCTGTCCTTCCAGGGCGGGTTAGGCGCGAATCCGGGTATGGTCAGAGCCATTAAGGATGTCTTTGAGGCTGACGGAGACAATTTCGTCGTGCCGGAGCACTTTGCGGCGATGGGGGCTATCGGTGCAGTATATACCGCCCGAGGAGATAGTAATGCCATTCGGCCTCCTAATTTGGACAATCTCCCTGAGCTGGCCGGCCATATCGTTTTACCGCGCCAGGAGAAGAAAATCCCGCCGCTGCGTCTGGATAAATCGAGCATGCGGTCATCGCAATTGGTTCCCATAGGTGAGAGAACTGGCGAGAAGACCCCCGCATATCTGGGAGTGGACGTTGGCTCTATCAGCACGTGTCTGGCGGTGATTGATACTGAGGGCCAGGTGCTGGCCAAGGAATACCTGATGACCGCCGGTCGGCCTCTGAATGCAGTACAGGAGGGCCTGCGCCGCATTGGCGAGAAGGTCGGGGATATTGTCGAAATCCGCGGCGCCTGCACCACCGGCTCGGGCCGTTATCTGACAGGCGACTTCATTGGCGCCGATGTGGTGAAGAACGAGATCACCGCCCACGCCCGGGGAGCTGTCCACGTTGACGCCGAGGTAGATACCATCTTTGAGATCGGCGGCCAGGATAGCAAATACATCAGCCTGGACAGTGGGGTGGTAGTAAACTTTGCAATGAATAATGTTTGTGCGGCAGGCACCGGGTCATTTCTCGAGGAGCAGGCTGAACACCTGAATATCTCCATTGAGGAGGAATTCGCGGACTTAGCCTTCCAGTCGCAGGCCCCTCTGGACCTGGGCGAACGGTGCACGGTGTTTATGGGAACGCAGGTGGTCCGTAACCAGCAAGCGGGTGCGGAGACCAGGGACATAACTGCTGGCCTGGCCTATTCCATTGTCTACAATTACCTTAATCGTGTGGTCGAGCGGCGGCGGGTCGGCGATCACATCTTTTTCCAGGGCGGTACAGCACTGAACAGAGCGGTAGTAGCGGCCTTTGAGAGCGTCCTGGGCAAACCCATTACCGTGCCGCCTGACAACGAAGTGATTGGGGCTATCGGCTGTGCCCTGCTCGCTCAAGACTTGGACAGTGGCGCGGGCAGCGACTTCAAGGGGTTTGAACTGGCTGACCAGGATTACAGTATCGAGTCATTCATCTGCCATGACTGCCCTAACGAGTGTGAGATAAACAAGGTAACCGTAGCGGGGGAAGAACCGCTGTTTTACGGCAGTCGTTGCGGGAAGTATGATGTGAAGAAGGATACTAAGAAGGTCGTGGGCCTACCGGACTTATTCGGTGAGCGCGAGCGGATGCTGCTGAATTCTTACACCCCTTCCCGCGAACTGCCTGAGGATGCCCCGCGGGTCGGCATTCCGCGGGCCCTGGAGTTCCACGAACTATTCCCCCTGTGGCAGGCATTCCTGACGGAGTTGGGCTGCCAGGTAGTACTATCAGCCCGCACGAATAAGGCCATTATCCACGAGGGAGCTGAGCGCTCGGTAGTTGAGACTTGCTTCCCGATGAAACTGATGTTGGGTCATACCTTGGATGTGCTGCAGCGGGATATTGATTACATCTTCCTGCCCAGTGTGGTGAATCTCCGCACGAAAGACCCGGGGATGACCGATAGTTTCCTGTGCCCCTATTCCCAAAGTCACCCCTATACTCTGCAAGCAACGGTTGACTTTGGGGCCTACCACGTCGAGGTGCTCCAGCCGGAGGTATATTTGTCGCTGGGGCGCAAGCACGTGATTGAACGCCTGTATGAGGGCGTGGGCCAGCCCTTGGGCAAAAGCAAGCGCCAAGTGGCAGAGGCGGTTGACGCGGGCCTGGCGGCTCTGGAACGATTCGAGGAAGGGCTGCAAGAGCGGGGCCGGCAGGTACTCAAGGGACTGAAACCTGGCCAGACTGCTGTTGTCGTCGTTAGCCGCGCCTACAATGGCTGTGACCTGGGAGCTAACCTGGGAATACCTAACAAACTCCAGGAGCGAGGGGCTTTGGCTATTCCTATGGACTTTTTGCCCCTGGAGGAAGTGCGCCTGCCGGCGGATTGGTTTAATATGTTCTGGGGATATGGGCAAAAGATTCTGTCCGCCGCTGAGATAATCGCCAACGACAAGCGGCTGCATGCGCTGTACCTGACTAACTTTGGTTGCGGCCCCGACTCATTCCTACTCCGGTTCTTCCAGGAGCGTCTGGGCACTGAGCCCTGTCTGATTATTGAAGTGGATGAGCACAGTGCCGACGCCGGTATCATCACGCGCCTGGAGGCGTATCTTGACAGTTTGGAGTCTACCCGAGATCGCGAGTTCGCGGCCGGCCGCCATTTCCGCCCGTTAGGCATCGAGCCGAACACCGATCGCATTATTCTTATCCCCAACATGAGTGGCCATGCCTACGCACTGGCGGCGGCTATCCAGTCGTGCGGCGTGCAGGCTGAGGTGCTGGACGAGCCTGATGAAGAGACCTTGTATTGGGGCCGCAAGTACACCTCGGGCAAGGAATGTTTCCCCTGCATTGTTACGACCGGCGATATGGTCAAGTATACTCAGCGGGAGGACTTTGACCGCGACAAATATGCCTTCTTTATGGGAGGATCGGGCGGTCCGTGCCGGTTTGGCCAGTATAATACTCTCCAGCGGATGGTCCTGGATGATGCGGGTTATCCGGATGTGCCCATCTATGCTCCCAATCAAGCCAGTGGTTTTTTCGGGGATCTGAGCGTTATCGGCAGCAAGTTGCTGCGCCGGGCCTGGCGCGGCATCGTGGCTGTTGACATAATCGAAAAGGCGCTGGTGGAGACTCGGCCCTATGAAACTCAGCCGGGGGCAGCTCAGCAAGCCTATGACGAAAACCTGCAAGATATCTACACGGCCATCCGCACCGATAATGACCTGAATGCTGTTCTGGCCCGCAGTCTGCGTCGGTTCAAGCAGGTCCCCGTAGACCGCTCCGAAGACAAGCCTATCATCGGCCTGGTGGGCGAATTCTATATCCGGTCTAATCGCTTCAGTAATCAGCATCTGATTGCCGAGATTGAGAGGTTGGGTGGCGAGGTATGGATGTCGCCAGTGTATGAGTGGTTTCTATATCGCAACTTCCGCCGGGGGCTGCGGGCGCGGCTGGATGGGCAGTGGCGCCTGTGGCTAAAGAATGTGCTCACCGATAAGGTTATGGTGCATGACGAGCACACGCTGATTAAGTCGTTTGACGGTTTTGTGCGCAATATTCATGAGCCGTCTACTGGGATAGTGCTGGGTTACGCCTCCGATTATTTGAAGATGACCTTCGAGGGCGAGGCGGTAATGACCGTGGGCAAGGCAGTGGATTTTGCCAAAAAAGGCGTTAGCGGAATCGTAGCGGTAATGCCGTTTACTTGTATGCCCGGGACTATTTCTCATGCCATAATAAAGCGAATGCGGGCCGATTACGAGAATATCCCCTTCCTGAATATGGTCTATGATGGCGACGAGCAATCCACTGCGGCGACCCGGCTGGAAGCGTTTATGTATCAGGCAAGAGAGTACAGTCGCAAGTAGATGCGGGTCTGATAGAGGAACGCTGGGAGGCCCAAGGCCTTGACAGAAATAGCAGAACTCGTTATCATATGCACTGAGGCGGCCACGATAGCAGCAGAATAGGGGAGGCGCGTAGGAATTATCCATAGGCAGGCGACGAGCAATACACTGAACCAGGATCTTAGGCTCCAGTCAACAGTGAAAACTCGTGAGAGAGGAGAATAACGATGGCTCAGAAGCAGGCGTCTCCGTTGGCGATAGTGATCGCCGTGATTGTTCTGCTGGTGGTGATCTGGCTCATTTATAACTTCACCATCGCGAAGAAGCCCGCCCCAGCAGAAGGACCGGAAGGCCCCGGACCGGGTGGCCCCGCTGGCCCAGGACCGGGTGGCCCCGCTGGCCCGCCTGGACCTCCGGGTGGACCACCAGGGCCCGGCGGCCCCCCTGCTGCGCCCCCAGCACCAGCACCGCCCGGTGAATAACGGGGTGTGGAGAAAGTAATAGATGGGTGAATGAGATTTAGGCAAGTGGTGGGAATTGGTACGGGCCGCGTGCTTGTGGGCCAGCCGACAGGCACGCGGCCAGTGTACCTGATTAACTATTGGGATACCTCGCCGAGCATGAGCCGAGACAGACTGTAGGTCCTCAGAGATGAAATCTAATCTCACCCTCCCTGTTATCTGTATTCAAGCACAGACTCTGCCCGAAGGTTGGGAGAAGGCTGTGGTGGCCACGTGGGAGCAAGGGACGCGGGTACCGACCCAATACGATAAGGGCGATGACCCGCCCAGCCGCGACGTGACCCTGGTACTGGCGGTGGCCGAGCCGTTCGCCGAGCCCCGCATTCATCGGGCTCTACCCGGTGGCATCTATGACTTAGAGGTCTACCGACAGGAAGTCATTGACGGCATTCACGATGAATGGATTGCTCCAAAGGAGGGCAAATGGTCGTACACTTACCACGAGCGACTGGCCAACTACACTGGGCTTGGCCAGCAGCGCAGTATCGACCAACTCGACTACATCGTCGAGGCGTTGGTGGAGACTCCCTACAGCCGGCGGGCCCAGGCAGTATTGTGGAAGCCGTGGGAAGACGCTGGCACCGAGCATCCCCCCTGTCTGCAACGAATATGGTGCCGCGTCTTTGATGAGAAGTTAGTAATGTCGGCTCATATCCGCAGCAATGATGCCTACAAGGCTGCGTTTATGAATATGTATGCCTTCACTGAATTACAGAAAGTTATTGCTGAGCGGGTCTCGGAGCGGTTAGAGCGAGGAATAAAGGTAGGCCAGTACAACCATATCGTGGACTCGTTTCATATCTACGGCTCGTATTTTGAAGACTTTCAAGGGTTCTTAGGCACTCTGAAAGTCCGCACCTTTGAACAACGCACCTTCACCACCGAGCAGATTGCTCCGCTTGTGCAAGAGGCCCGGGAGCGCATCGCCCAATCTACTTGCCAGTAGAACAATGATGTCACTAAGAAGTTCGTAGTCATAGTTGACAAAATATCCTGTTACTGCTATACTACTGGCCGAATGATGGAAGTTCCCCGCCAGGATGTGACCCTGGGATTAGATAGTTTGGTACCAAGACCTGTCGTGGCAACAGTTGCAGGCCGAACCAAATTCCAATGAATAGTTTACCACTCTTGCCCGGCGCAGAGTCCCTGACGAACTGCAGCGAAGAGCCCACGGATACTCACAAGCGCGAGGTCAACACACCAAGAGGATGGGTCTGAAGAAGTAAGGCTATATCTGGCCAATCAATCACTGCGGGCAGCCATAAGTAGCCACTTGTCCGCGGCCAGGATTTGGTTTTTGGCCATCTCGACGCCCTCGTAATGTTCAAAGGTATGGATGCCGATATAAGGTAAAAGAGCATCACGCAGCTGCGTCGCCTGGATATCCTACAAGATTATTGCACATTGCCCTAACCCAATAGATGGAGTAGTCTATATTATCTCCTAACTACTATGCACTGTGTAAAGACATAAGATTGTTGGTGGTGTGATTGCCGGCCTGTGAAATACTGTGCCTCCGACCTAAGTGAAATCCTTCTCTCCGCGGAGCAAATAGACCAGCGAGTTGGTGAACTGGCCGCCGAAATCACTGCTGACTACAGCGACCAGGAGATAATGATAGTAGGTGTACTTACGGGCAGTTTTGTGTTTCTGGCGGACTTGCTGCGGCAGATTGATCGGCCCTGTGTAGTAGATTTCCTGGCGGCTTATAGTTATGGGACTGGTACGAACTCCAGTGGCGAGATTCGTGTAGAGAGAGACCTGCGCGTGTCGGTCGTCGATAAAGATGTTCTGGTCGTGGAGGACATAGTTGACACTGGCCTGACGCTGAGTCGGCTGATAGCGATGTTACAGGAGCGTGGGGCGGCGTCGGTGAAGGTATGTTGCCTGCTGGACAAGCCGGCCCGCCGCGAAGTATCCGTGCAGTTGGATTATGTAGGCTTTCAGATCCCCGACCGCTTCGTAGTAGGTTACGGTCTGGACTATGATCAGCACTATCGGAACCTACCGTGCGTGGCTGTGCTTAAAGCGGACAAATATCTTACTCGGAGCACTGTGGAGTAAGAGGTAGAACTTGCAGGTGAGGTGAGTTATGTTAGATTTGGTAGATTTGCAGAGCAATACTGTGGAGGAACTAAGGCAGATAGCTGCGGAGATGGAAGTACCCGGCTACTCTTCGCTGAAAAAGCATGACCTGTGCATGAAGATACTGATGGCCCAAAGTGAGCAGAATGGGCACCGCTATGAGTACGGGATTCTGGAAGTAATGCCGGATGGGCGGGGCTATCTTCGGGTCAACGGGTATGCGCCAGATTTGGCGGCTGACGTCTATGTTGCCGATAGTCAGATTCGGCGGTTTGACCTGCGTACCGGTGATGTGGTCAGCGGCCCGGTGCGCCCGCCTAAGAATAGTGAACGCTACTGGTCACTGCTGCGGGTACAGACTATCAATGGACGGGTTCCCGACGAAGCACGGCATCGGCCCGTGTTCGAAGACCTTACTCCGGTCTACCCCGATGAACGGTTGCATCTGGAAACCGAGGACCCTACCAATATCACTGGGCGGCTGTTGGATATCATAACGCCAGTTGGCCGGGGGCAACGCGGACTGATAGTGTCGGCCCCCAAGGCTGGTAAAACTACCATTATTAAACAGATCGCTAACTCGCTCACCCACAACTATGATGACCTGCGTTTGTTGGTGGTACTAATTGATGAACGCCCCGAAGAGGTCACTGATATCGCCCGGTCGGTAGATGGCGAAGTAATCAGTTCTACTTTCGATGAAATGCCCGAAAATCATATGAAAGTGGCCGAACTGACATTGGCCAGGGCCAAGAGATTAGTGGAACATGGCGAGGACGTGGTAGTGCTACTGGACAGCATCACCCGCTTGGCTCGGGCCAGCAATCTGACCATTGACCCCAGTGGCCGTACCCTATCCGGCGGGTTGGATCCTAGCGCTCTATATCGCCCTAAACGATTCTTTGGTGCGGCTCGCAATATTGAAGACGGCGGTAGCCTTACTATTCTGGCTACCATTCTGGTCGAGACCGGCAGCCGAATGGACGATATGATATTTGAAGAGTTCAAGGCCACAGGTAATCTGGACCTGGTATTGTCGCGCGAGTTGGCCGACCGGGGTCTATTCCCGGCTATTGATATCGCCCGTTCTTCCACGCGCCACCAGGAACTTCTATTCACCGACGACGAGATGCAAAGTGTCTTTCAATTGCGCAAGATACTTCATGCTATGGAGACCATTGAGTCCGCCGAGACATTGCTGGCTGGCTTGCGAAAGACCAAGAGCAATCAAGAATTCCTGGCTATGGCAGTTGAGGCCTTTAAGCGGTAAGGACGATCGGCTTGCACTGAATTCAGACGATGAGGTAACTAAGATGTTAGGAAAACCATTGCGGGTTGGCATGCAAGTCCGGGTACTGCTGGGACTCCTCGTCATTGCGCTACTGGTGAGCGTGGCGGCCTGTGGCCGGCAGGATGCGACGCCGGCTTCGCCGAGCGTTGACGAGCAACTGTCGGCAGATAACTTACTGATTGACATTGAACTGCTGGACACAATCAACCGCCTGGAGCTAACCGCTCCCCAACTCGATGAACTGGTAGAGATTGTGATGCATCTGGAAGACATCGGCAATACCTATAGCCAGCGCGCTGCACAGATCAAACGTCAACTCCAGCCCATATTAGCGCAGAAACGCGATCTATTAGTGAAAGATCAGCCTCCGTCCGAAGACTTGCAGGACAAGTTGTACCAGGGCCAGCAACAACTCCAGCAACTGGGGACCGAGCGCACCGAGGCTCTCCGGCAACTCATCCCTAATCTGCGCGAGGTGCTTACCGCCTCTCAGGTGCAGATTACTGCCGGAGCCGATGAAGCCAAAGCCCAGGCCGAAGAGATGTTAGCCTGGCTGCGGGAGATGCCGGAGGTGGAATATCGTGAGGAGGGGCCGGCTAATGCCGAAGCCCTGGCTGCCCCCGAGATTGGTCTGGGCCCCGAGGTGTTACTGGACATCTTCGGGACGGCTCGGAATACGCCCGCCGGGCAATACCGCCAGGCCAAAGAAGAATTGGCCGCCCGGATCGCCCCCATTTATGGGGCCACGCCGGCGGCTGCTGATCGCCAGATGCTGAGACTGTTTACCAATCCCCGGATAAGGATTATACTTGAGCAGAAGGCTGCCATTGCCCGTCACTGACCGATGCGCATAGGCATATTCACTAACACTTATTACCCCGCTGTCAATGGGGTATCCAATTGTGTGGTCACCTACCGGGAAGGGTTGATGGCTCGAGGTCACGAGGTGGTTGTATTTGCTCCGTGTCCTTCCGATTATGACCGGGGCAGCGACCCGGATAATGTTTATCGCTTCCCGGCGGTGCCCATGCCGATGGACGTAGATTACTCTATTGCCTTTCCCTATTCTCGCTCCGTAGTCAAGGCGCTGCGCCGCCTTGACTTTGACATTGTTCATACCCAGCATCCCGTCTGGGTAGGGGCTTGGGGGGCCTGGTACGCGCGGTGGGCGGATGTTCCCTTGGTTACCACGGTCCACACTGAGTACGAACTCTTTGCGAACATGGTCCCTCTTCCGGAGGCTCTGGTGGAGATGTATTTGCGGCTGCGGGTGACTTCCTACTGCAATAAATGCCAGATGGTCACCACCGCCGTGAATTCAACTCGCCAACGACTACTGACCCAAGGTGTAACAACCCCTATCAATATATTGCCGAATCCTACTGACATAACCATTTTTGCTAACGGTCATGGAACTGGCGTGCGCCGTCGCTACGGCCTGGATGATGAGACCGTGTTGCTGGGATTCGTGGGCCGGCTATCGCCAGAGAAGAACCTGGGCGTGTTGCTGGAGGGTATTGCCCAGGTGCTACGCGAGGAGCCCCATACTGCCTTCCTGGTGGTGGGTGAGGGTCCCGAGAAGGAGAATATGGAGCAAATGGTGACTCGCCTGGCCATTGCTGACCGAGTTTTCTTTGCGGGCGCTGTAGCGCATAATGAAATCCCCGACTTCCAGGCAGCCCTTGACTTATTTGTGAGCACCAGTCTCAGTGAAACTCAGCCCCTGGCCTACACTGAGGCCATGGCGGCGGCTACGCCAGTGGTGGCTATGAAAGCCCCCGGGGCCGAGGATATGATACAGCCCGGCGTCAATGGACTACTGTTTGATCCCCAGGCGGGCGCTAACGGTCTGGCCGCGACAGTGCTGCCGCTTGTCCAAGACCGCCCGCGCCGTGTAGAGATGGGCCGTCAGGCTCAACAGTGGGTGGAACAGTTTGATACGGAGCACATTATTGAGCAGTTGCTGGGGATTTACCAGCAGACCCAAGAATTAGCCGGCGAAGCACCCATTTGAAGGCAGTCACAATCAAGACTTTAGTGAAAGAGGGAATTATATCGACTACAGCGAATGATATAGTACAATGGCACGGCGAAAGGTGATGAGAGAAGTGTTGCTGGTAGCAAATGGTGGCCGTCGCAGGGCGGGCACCATTTTTTGTGTGGTTAGTTAGTGGCGCCGGCAAGATAGGCGTCTCGCCGGTCCGTTCCCAAAAGCCAAAAGGCCAGAGGCCGGTCCTACCATTACATAGTAGCACTCAGACAAGGATGACCAATGCCTAAGCGAACTGATTTGGAAAAGATACTGATAATCGGCTCTGGTCCGATAATCATCGGCCAGGCCTGTGAATTTGATTATTCGGGCACCCAGGCTTGTAAGGCGCTGCGCGAGGAGGGCTACACGGTCATTTTGGTCAACTCCAACCCCGCCACTATAATGACCGACCCGGAGATGGCCGACCGCACCTATATTGAGCCACTCAGCGCCGAGAGCGTGGGCCGGGTGATAGCCCGAGAGAAGCCCGATGCGCTGCTGCCCACTCTGGGCGGCCAGACGGGACTGAACCTGGCTTTGCAACTGGCCGAAACAGGCATTCTTTCCCGGCATAATGTGGAACTCATCGGCGCCAAGCGCAAAGCCATCAAAAAGGCCGAAGACCGGGAACTGTTCAAGGATGCCATGCTGGCCGCGGGTCTGGACCTGCCTCAAAGTGCCTTTGCCTCCACTTTAAGTGATGTCCGCCAGATTGCCGAGCGAATCGGCTTTCCCCTAATCATTCGGCCTTCGGCGACTCTGGGAGGTACAGGGGGCGGGACGGCGCGGAATATGGAAGAATTGCAAGTGGTTGCAGCACGAGGACTGGATGCCAGCCCGATGAATGAAATCCTGGTTGAGGAGTCCGTGCTGGGCTGGAAAGAATATGAGTTGGAGGTGATGCGCGACAGCCAAGACAACGTAGTGATTATTTGCTCTATTGAGAATTTCGACCCAATGGGCATCCATACAGGCGATTCTATCTGTGTAGCCCCGGCTCAGACCCTTACCGACCAGGAGTACCAACTGATGCGGGACATGGCCATCCACATCATTCGGGAAATTGGCGTGGACACCGGCGGGAGCAACATTCAGTTTGCGGTGGACCCCGACGATGGCCGAATGGTCGTTATCGAGATGAATCCCCGCGTCAGCCGCTCGTCGGCCCTTGCGTCTAAGGCCACCGGGTTCCCTATTGCCAAGATTGCTGCCAAACTGGCGGTAGGATATACCTTGGATGAGTTGAGTAATGACATCACCCGCGAGACCCCCGCCTGCTTTGAGCCGACCATAGATTACGTGGTCACCAAGATCCCCCGGTGGGCGTTTGAGAAGTTCCCCGGCGCCGACCCGGAACTGATGACTCAGATGAAATCAGTAGGTGAGGCGATGGCCATTGGTCGCACCTTCCGTGAATCGCTGCAAAAGGGCATTCGCTCTCTGGAGATAGGGCGATTCGGACTGGGGGCTGATGGCAAGGGTACCCATTATGATGAATTGCCTCGCGCCGACTTGGAACAGATCCTGCAAACCCCCCACCCCGACCGACTTTTTCAATTGCGCAGCGCTATGCGCGCTGGGATGACAGTTGACGAGATTCACAATATTACTCGGCTTGATCCGTGGTTTCTGCACCAAATGCACCAGATAGTACATCAACAGGATGAGTTGGCCCAAACCCGGACGGCCGGAGGCCTGGATGCAATTGACACCCAATATTTCAGGCAACTCAAGCGGGCGGGGTTGTCCGACCGTCAAATTGCGGTGCTAACTGAAAGCAACGAAGATGTGGTGCGTAAGAGGCGCAAGGACCTGGGGGTCCAGCCGGTGGTCAAACTGGTGGATACCTGTGCCGGCGAGTTTGAAGCCTATACACCTTACTACTATTTGACCTACGAGCGCGAGGACGAATTTCGCGCCAGTGAAAAGCCCAATATCATCATACTTGGTGGCGGGCCTAACCGCATTGGCCAGGGTATTGAGTTCGACTACTGCTGTGTGCATGCCGCCTTCGCCTTGGCCGAAGATGGCTACGAGACCATAATGGTCAACAGCAATCCTGAGACGGTCAGTACTGATTATGACACCTCGGATAAATTGTATTTTGAGCCACTCACCCTGGAAGATGTCCTTAACATCTGCGACAAAGAGCAGCCCGACGGCGTTATTGTTCAGTTCGGAGGACAAACACCGCTGAATCTGGCCGAGGATCTGCAGCGCTACGACGTGCCTATAATCGGCACTTCTCCTGACAGCATTCGCCGCGCCGAAGACCGGGAGAGTTTCAAACAGTTGCTCAACGAATTGGGTCTGACCCAACCGGCCAATGATACTGCCACGTCAGTTGAAGGAGCGCTGCGGGCGGCCAGTGAGATAGGTTATCCGGTAGTGGTGCGTCCCTCGTATGTACTGGGCGGCCGGGCGATGAGGATCGTCTACAACGACGAGCAACTGCATCATTATATGAATGCGGCGGTGGAGGCCGCTCCCGAGCATCCGGTGTTGATTGACAAGTTTTTGGAGGATGCTATTGAAGTTGATGTGGACGCTATTGCTGACGGCGAGCGCTGTGTCATTGGCGGGATTATGGAGCACATTGAGGAGGCTGGCATCCACTCGGGCGACTCGGCCTGCGTGCTGCCTGCCTTCAGCCTGGCCGAAGAGGAACTGGAGAAAATAGAGCGCCAGACCAGGGCATTAGCGCAGGAACTTGATGTGGTTGGACTGATGAATATTCAGTATGCTATTCGTAACGAGGTTCTCTACGTATTGGAAGTCAATCCGCGGGCCTCGCGGACTATACCGTTTGTCAGCAAAGCCATCGGGGTCCCTCTGGCTAAACTGGCGGCCCGGGTAATGGCGGGCAAAACTCTGGAAGAGTTGGGCTTCACCGAAGAGGTTGAAATTGAGCACACTGCGGTAAAGTGCCCGGTGTTCCCCTTCAGCAAATTCTCTGGTATTGACACTATATTGGGGCCAGAGATGAAATCCACCGGGGAGGTTATGGGCATTGACGCCCGCTTCGGCGCGGCTTTTGCCAAAGCCTATATCGCTGCCGGCCACAACTTGCCCACTCGGGGGACGGTGTTCGCCAGCGTACGCAATCGCGACAAGCGCGATGTGATATTCATCGGCAAGCGCCTGCACGAGTTAGGCTTCCATATCATCGCCACCGAAGGGACGGCTCGCGCCCTGCGCCGCAGCGGGGTAGATGCTGAGGTCGTCTATAGAGTTTCCGACCCTCGGGGGCGTAACGTCATCGACCTCATCCATGAGGACCGCATTGACCTCATCATCAATACTCCCCGTGGCGAAGAGCCTCGCGAGGACCAGCGTCGCATCCGCGCCGAGGCGGTGCTATACAAGGTGCCCAGCATCACCACTATTGCTGGGGCTATTGTGGCGGTAATGGGCATTGAAGCCCTCCAGAGTGGCGAAATAGACGTCAAATGTCTCCAGGAATATCACGAGGGGATAGCACCGCGGGCGGCGGAGATGTAGGGGCGTCACGCCTAACGCGAGCGAGGCGGTGCTCCGTTCCCGTGGGAGCCTGATCCTCGGCGACCCAGGAGACGCACAATAAGGAGAGAGGACATGGACTACGACTCGGACTTCCTCAAAGAGTGCCGAGACGAACGGCTGAGAAAGCGGCTCTGGGTCCTATTTCAGAGGGCAGAGGAAGAAGCTCGAACCTTCTGCGACTCTGGCAACTGTTGGATACGTATCCTGAAAGTTGTAGAATGCGCGAACGCCAGTTGGAGCCCGGACGGCACTATCAAGATACCAGTGTCATGTGGCAACCTCGGTGTCATTTTCCATGAGGTGTTCCATTCCGCTTTTCACCAGTCTCCGCTTTGGCATGTCCGGTGTAATGGCAATGACCAGTGGGGGAATGCATTTTGCGACGCCTTCAGGTACTTCATGGATGATCTTCACCTCAGCGACAGCGAGGACACCAAGTTCTTCCCAGACTTCAAGAGTAAGATGACCAAGCCAACCAAGGACATCGTCATCGTCGGCGACCGCTACCAGGGCTGGGCGTCCCGGATAGTCCTGAAGGCTTGCGAGATTGCAGGCGCACGGGACATGCCAGAGTACAGCGAATACGACGCGTTCAAGCAGTTGTGGCGTGAACGGAACGCCGATCCGAACGAACCGCTTACCAAGTATTTCGGACTGGCGTAGAGTTCCGAGGACGCGATGTCTGGCTCGTTTGTGTTCACGCGCTGCTGACTGCTCCTTTGGGGTCGACGGGTTAGGCTGCGGACCACCAGTACACGGGCTCTGGCGGCCTCCGGGCGGGCCGGATAAAGTCTCGCGCCCGGGATACGGCTGCGAGCTGACATCTAACCGGCCCCGCCAGGGGGAACAGCCGGACACCGGCGAGACGCCAGTGCCACTGACGGCAAGTTACCAAGCTCTCATCCTGCACACGAGGAGTCATAGTCATCATGCAACTACCCTCGACCTGCACCTGGCTCGACCCTCCCGAGGGGGCCGCGGTGCGCCTGATTGATCAGACGCGCCTGCCGGGGGAATTAGTGCTCAAGGATTGCCGCACGGTGGCGGAAGTATGTGAGGCTATAAAGACGCTGCGGGTGGAGGCCGGTAGCACTGACCAACTACGGGAAGCGATCACTCACGCCCGCGATGAACTGGCCGCGACGCGGCCGACAGCGGTGAACCTGTTCTGGGCCTTGGACCGGATGATGCACGTTGCCAAGCAGGCCGCCGACCTGGATATCCCGCAATTTCGCGCCAAACTGTTAAAAGAGGCCCAGGCGATAGTGACGGATGACTTGGAGAGATGCCGGAAGATAGGGGAGAGGGGCGCCCAGTTTATTGCTGATGGTGCGAATATTCTGACCCACTGTAATGCTGGTGCGTTGGCGACTGCTGGCTATGGCACGGCGTTGGGGGTAATCCGCGCGGCGCACGAGCAGGGCAAGAGGATTCACGTCTGGGTGGACGAGACCCGGCCGCTGCTGCAAGGAGCGCGTCTGACGTCGTGGGAACTCCAGCAGGAAGGCATTGCTTGCACGGTCATCTGTGATAGTGTCGGTGCCTCGCTGATGGGGCAGGGAAAAGTGGACTGTATAGTTGTGGGGGCCGACCGAATTGCCGCCAACGGAGATACGGCCAATAAGATAGGGACCTATATGCTGGCGGTGGTCGCTGAAAAACACCATATCCCGTTCTATGTCGCCGCGCCGCTGTCTACGGTGGATTTTGACTTAGCGTCGGGACAGGAAATCCCGATTGAACAGCGCCGGCCCGAGGAAGTCTGTTATGTAGCGGGTCGCCTTGACGAATCTATTTGTCCCGCAGATGTGAATGTCTACAATCCGGCTTTTGACGTGACGCCTCACCAATTGATCAGCGCCATTATCACCGACCGTGGCGTCGCCCAGCCGCCTTTTTCGGCGGCGTTGCACCGTCTGCGATTCCTAACACTCGCGTAGCGCAGGTTCTCAACCTGCGCGATCCAGCGAGGCGAGGTTGGAGAACCTCGCCTACGTGGAGGGGATGTTTCGCCCCTACAGGCTAATCCTCGAACAGGGCCGCTGGTTCAGTAGGCTCCTCGGCAGACTCTTCGTCCGTCGGCGGCGCCTCTGGCTCCTCTTCTGCCGCCTGCTCGACTTCGTCCTGAGCTTCAGATTCTTCCGTCTCTTCCACTTCCTCCTCTGCCCAGGGCAATTCCAGAGTCTCATCGGTGACATTACCGGCGCGGTCGCGGGCGCGGATTAGCATGTTGCTGGCCTCCTCAGGGAGGTCTGTGGCGCGGATAGTGAAGCGCTCAAAGTTCTCGTCGTATATTCCGTCGGCGGCACCCGCGCCGAACCAGTTCTCGTCACCGTCAGCCTGCCAGGAAACGCCCGCAATCCCGGAGTCGTCATCGGAAGCCGAGCCGGTGACGAGCACAGTGCGATCCCCTTGGTCAGTCAGTGGCCCGACGCGCAAAGAGGGACTTTCATTATCAATAATGAGACCGCGCAGCACTACTTCGTCTGTCCGAGGCGACTGGGGATTGCTGGGTTCATCGCTGATGATGACTTTCAGGTCATAGTGACCTGCGTCGTGGGCGGTAGTGTCCAGTTCATACGAGGTCTCCTGCAGTGGTCCGGCAATTTTTTCCCACTCAGGCTGGCCTGCCGCGCGCAGATATATAGTAGCGGCCAGTGTATCCTCATCAGGATCCTTGCCCTTCCAATTCACTTCCGCAGTCTCGCGCAAAGCCGTCCCTTCCTCGGGCTCCTTGACTGTCAAGGTGGGTCGCTGATTGGCCGGCAGGTAAGTTATGACTATTCGGTCTACCCGGGGTATGGTGTCGTCCTCAGGAGGCTCGATACGCGCACGGTATTGAAGGTAGCGGGCCGCCGGTACATCAATGTATTCATGGTTTTCGTACGGGCGCGACCAGACGCTCCAGGTGCCATCATCGGAGTCAGTGGTGTTGCCTGAGCGGCACTGGACGGTGATTTGGCAGCCTGGGCCTGCTTGGCTCCACCACTGTATCCGCCCCCACTGGCTGGTGCGCTCGGCATCCAATATTGATGAGGTGAAAGACCCCGAGGCGAGCGCGTTCGCTGAGGCTGACAGCAGCAGTGCTGGATTGGCTCCTCCCGCGTAGATTACGCCTCCGGCGGCGGTCATACTTAGTACTTGCCCGTCCTGGTCATCCTGGTGGACTGTGGCATATTGCTGCTCATCCAACACTGATATGATTTTCCCCTTCGGCTCACTGCCACCATACACCCGAGAGCCGACCGCCAGCAGAGCGTAGATGCCGTTTTCCTTATCTGCGTACACTTTTTGGGGGTTAGCGTGCTTAGTAATCTTGTATATATAGCCCTGCGGTGCGCTGGCGGCGTAGACCTCACCGCTTTGCGAGATTACCAGGGCAGTGATGTCATTATCCTCTGTCTCCAGCAGGCTCACGGCCCGCCCCGGCTCAGTAATCTTGTAGACACAGCCTGGTTCAGAGGTGCCGGCGAATAAAGCCGTGTTGTCCCCGGCCAGAGCCAGGATGTGAGACTGAGGCAAGTCAGCATATACAGAGAACTTGCCCTCCTTGTCCACTTGGTAGATGATGCCCTGGGGACCAGTAGCGGCAAAAAGTCGTCCATCGGCGGTCAACTCCAAATCCCAGATGTAGTCAGCGGGCAACTCGCAGAGCAATCTACCCTCATCGTCTGAGGTTAGGACAAAGATTTTCCCTTCAGCAGCAGTGCCGGCATAAATAGTGCCATCGGCATCTGAGGCCAGAGCGGTTACCGCGAACTCGTTTGTCTCATAATATATTTCCAGTTGCTGATCAATGTACCGGTATATGCGTCCGCCGCTGGTGCCGATGAGGAGGTTACTGTGCGCATCGGCGGCCATACTCAGCATCAGTTTGTTTGTCAACCGACCGACCGTTTCCCAGCACGGAGTTAGAAGCAACGAACCATCACTGCGGATGCCCACGCCGGCCATCTCGCCGTCCTCAAAATCTGCCGCTGAACTCTGGTTCCATACCGAAGGTTGGCGTCCCACTTTACCCTCGGACTCCTCGGGTGCTTTCTCCTCCTCCTCTTCGTCATCTTCTTCGTCGCCTTCTGGTACTTCGGAGACGGGCGGGGTCTCAGGTTGCTCCTCGGCCTGGGTTGCCGGGTTGGTGCGTTGCCAAAGCCCGGCTGAGGCAACGGTCCGCAGACTTGCCGCCATCTGCGGGCCAAAAGCGGAAGTCGCCCACCACAATGAGGCCGGAATCGCCTGGTGGCTTCTCGCCCCCTCCGGAACCGACGCCTCCCCCACCTCAGGCACCTTGAGCCGCGGCTTGGTAGGCACGGTAATATCAGCCCGGGCTCCGGTGCGATCCTCGGTAGGCAGTAGTAGAGAGGCACTTCCGTATATAGCCCAGGGAGTATCAATAGCCTTGGACAATTCCGAGTAGCCTACCGCAACATCAGTGCCTGGCACTCGGGTCAGAATATCACGCAATGACTGGGGGATATTATTCATCCGTACTGGTCCTACTCGCACACTGCGAGTAGGCAGGGCCGCGGCGGCGAACAATTGGTTGTTGCGCTCCTGAGCCTCAAATTCGTTGATTACACCTCGCAGGTCAGTGAACTCGGGCAGCAACAGACCCAGCCGCGCCCGCAGCATCCAGGCCATGTCGCCTCCGCCGACGGCAATCCGTAACCTGCCCTTGGGCAAGTCCAGGGGCATCGGTAACCGAACGGTCTTATCCACAAGTTGACCGGAGTCAGGGCGCAACAGCACATGAAGCGTAACGGCCTCGCCGGCCCGGGCCACTGGCTCTTCGGCATAGATCTGCTCAATGAATGCTGTCTGATCCTGTCTGTTCAGTGCCGCATCCAGCCGCAGAGTAGTAATCTGCTGCGGCGCGAAGCGGTTCTCCTGGAGGATGGCAATGGCTGACATTATCTCCCCCACAACGACAAAGGTTGGGTCATCGTGGTAGTAGGAGATATTGCGCCGCGATATTTGGGCTCCTTTGTCACCCTCCACAGCAAAGCCAATCTCCACCATTCCCTCATACCCCGCCTCATACCCCGCCTCAATGGCCGACAGGGCGCATAGGGTAAATAAAAAGCTGGTCAGAGCCTTGTTGTTGGCTACCTGGAGGTGGAAGGTACGAGCCGTATGGGTGTCTTCGTCGCGTATTTCAAAGACTGCTGGTATCATCGGCGGTGGCTCGCCGACCATCGCCGCGACTGACCAGTTGGCATCATAGGTCATCGCCCCTACTTGCTTCATTGGCGAGGCAAAGCGGTACGAGAAGTCCACACCGGGCATAATATCGTGGACCCAGGCAGTGGTAATGGGCATCTGGGTCTGGCCCAGTTCCATCATAGGATGCCCGAAGGCCAGCACGCGGTCACCGTGCCGATAGGTCGCCGTGCCCGTCACGCTCATATCAAAGTCACCGGTCACCAGGGGAATGCCCAACGCCGCGCCTGGTACTATTTCAGTGTCAACCGGGTTGCGCAGCGCGCCCGGACCCGCTACGGGCTTGAGGTCATAGTCGCCGAAGAAATCTCGCAGGTACTTCATAGTATTGCGTGAGAAGCCGGCACACGACACTAAGGGCGCGACCGGCCGCATGGCCAGGGCATTACCATCTACAAACTTAACCGGTACCCGGTCAGTGACCACCTGCATATTGGTGACATACCGACCTTCCACCATGGCACCGCGCGCGGCTACTTCGGCCTGCTGTGTGCCATCTTCCTTCTCAAAGGCCTGGAGCATCGCATCTATACAGGTTATGCCGGCCAGAGGCTCTCTCTCAAAGGCCCAGCGGTAGGCAATGGCCCCGATCAGCCGCCCATTGATATATACCGGGCTGCCACTCATTCCCGCAATAATGCCGGTCTGGCGCTGTATAATGGGTCCGTCCAGCACACGGGCCAGGATGATATCGTAACCCATATCGGCCTTCTCCAGGATGCCTAAGATCTCCAGACTAAAATCAGTTATCTCCACCCCCTGAAATACCGTCTTACCCACGGCCTTCATCCCACGGCGAATCTCAGCGGTGGGCATCATCGTCTGATGGTCAAATAGAGACGAGAGAGCCACGGCTGGCTGGTGACTTAAGGTAGCCAGTAGCAAGCAAACCCAAATGATGGAACGTAATGGTCTCATCCTTACTATCCTTCCTGGAGGGCAATGAATATGGATGGTCAGTCGTAGTTGTTGAGGTTAATTGAACCCGATTTTGGTCGTGCTGTCAACCTGTGCCGGGTCTGGCACTTGGCAGTTCTCAATGATAGATGATAGCCTATAATGACCGATGGGTCGCTGGAAGATGCTCCCAGAGCAGATATTCGTGCCGGATATAGCAGGTATCTATCCCTGAGACAGCAGGACTTATAGGGTGATGTGGAGTATATTCACGTAAGGTAATGTATCAACCACGTATATACAGACGAGATAGCGGGAGTGGGGACCTCGTGCCGTTCTCGGTAACCGCAGCCGAGACCGACCTGCATATTCAGGCCGAGATTGATCTGACAGCCGAGGCTCTGGCCGCAATTAAGCAAGCCCGGCAGCAAATTGAAGCTCATATTGCTCTGCGACCGGATTTTGCCACTGCCCTGCAGCCGTTACAGCCCACTGAAGGTGTTAGCAACCTGGTTCGTACAATGTACCAGGCGGCGCGACGCGCCGGGGTGGGGCCGATGGCGGCCGTGGCGGGCGCTATCGCCGAGTTCGTTGGCCAACGGCTGCTGGAAGACAGCAATCAAGTAATCGTGGAGAACGGGGGCGACATATTTATGGCTACCCAGGTGCCCCGGATCGTCGCGATTCGGGCCGGCGACTCCCCACTGCGTGGCCGCGTCGGGCTGGTCATACCGGGCGGGCAGAGCCTGGGGATTTGCACCTCCTCAGGTACAATAGGTCCTTCTCGCAGTGCAGGCCGGGCACAAGCGGCGGTGGTAATAGCGGGAGATACTGCGCTTGCTGACGCTGCTGCTACAGCGTTGGGTAATAGGATTGAGAGTTCAGAGGACTGTGAGCCAGCGTTGGAATGGGTTAAGCAACTGGCAGGAATACGCGGTGCGGTGGTCATATATGAGGTTACTTTGGCGGCCTGGGGAGAAATTGAACTCCAGCCGCTGGCCGGCGCTAACAGCCACGAGAGCCATTAAACTGATTAGGTGGGATTGTCGGTTGACATAACAGGTGTGCGGTGGTAGAATAGCAATATAGGAGACAGTAGCGAAGAAAGAATTGACAGGAAGCCCATAATCTGACTCTATTGTAGGAACTTGGGGGAGCCTATAGCTGAGAAAGCGGCGCGGCCGCTGACCCCCAGAACCTGATCCGGGTAATGCCGGCGTAGGGAAGTGTTCCGCTGAGCAATACTTCTCTGACGGCCTAAATTTCAAGCCGACCGGTGCGCTGGCAGACCTGACGAAA
>JALGUR010000006.1 GCA_029820565.1 Candidatus Zipacnadia bacterium | reverse complement strand
TTAGGCGGCAAAAGTAGCTGCTGGTCCGGGCTATACTCTTTGAATCGCTTCATCATACCTACATCATAACATATGTTGGCTCTGACAAGAAGTTCTCCGACAGGCTGCTAGGGCCTGATTACCCTCGATTGATATCACGTGAGGCGTCTTGTTCCTCCTTAAGACTGATAGTCATTTTTCTACTAATCCTCAGCGCAAGCACGAAGCAATACAGGGAGATGGCAAACAGGGGGACGTGGATGACCGCATGATATAGACCATAGTTACCGCCTGCGGACAGCGCAAATGCGAAATTGCAGAGCGCTATGATTACGCCGATGAAACTCATTATCCTGATCAGGGGTAGGTTGAAGTACGGGTAGGTGAAGCTCAACACAGCCAGATAAACTGGCGTCATCATGCAAAACGCCAGGCCGGCATCAGAGGTTAGCAGGTAGATGGGTCGAAAATTCCACGGCTGCGATGGCGCCCAGAAGGCGAGTATCGCCAGAGGCACCACCCAGTACTTCCACAACGGCTGCCTGCAAAACGTGAAGTCGGTCTTTCGGACTGCCGCCTCCCAGGCCCACAGAACGGCAATGGCCAGAAACCAGATAAGATTGCATGAGAGGATCTCCAGACCGTATTTGCCCTCGATCCTTACGCTCTGCGCCAGATTGATTACCACATAGTGCGCGCAGAGGAAGACGGGAAAGAGTCTGCCCACTCGGTTCCCGAGCACTACCATGGAGACAATCAGAAGAATCACGGCGACGTGGATGAAAGGCTGAAAGGCAGCATAGCCGGACAGGCCTTGGCCCAACACATCCATGATCACTTCATTCCATCCCTCCGGCATCGCATAAGGAACAGACGTGTAGGGCGGGATTACGAACACCACGTAGCCTCCCAGAAGGTAAAACCACCATTTCCGGGTTAGGCGTTCTAATGTAGCATAGAACCCGTCAGGCTCATTATTCATGGTTGGTTTCCTTTCTCTCATGCAGGATTTCTCAGCTATATTTAGTACTCGCCTCGCAGACAGGGTCTCGCCGTGCCTGGTCGGCACTCACTCCGATGGTGGCTTTTCAGTGCCCCAGAGAATGCCTTCCAGAGCCTGTACGTGGTCATGGAAGGCACTTCGGCCTTTGGCGGTTGCAGAAACAAAGGTGCGGGGCTTGCGCGCCACAAAGGTCTTCTCCACGTTGATATAGCTGGCTTCTTCAAGCTTGCGTAGATGGGCGCCCAGGTTTCCGTCCGTGACTTCCAGCAGATCTCGCAGGTATGTGAAGTCAACCTGCTCGTGCGGGTCAAGCGTGACCAGCGAAGCCATGATGCGCAGTCGCACGGGCTGATGAATGATCTTGTCAATCTCAGACATGGCTATCGCCACCGCTTGCGGATGGCCAACCCCGTGCCGATGAGCGTTCCACCGCCGGTTATGGCCATCCACAAAAAGAAATATGGTTGGAGCAAGAACAAGCCTAAGACGGCCAGAGCCGTGACGGCCAGGCCAATCCAGACCATGAAATGGTCCAGCCACAGCCCCGTGACCACGTAGGCAAACATGGGAACCGTCGCGACGAGGGCGCCATAGTGCTTCCAGAACATCTGTGACTGCTCGGGGCCGTTCACCTCGATGAAGGGAGACAACAATACAAACCACAGACCCGCGTAGCCGTATAACAGCCACCAAAACCAGGCGATACGCTTGTCCAGGGGACTCCTGACCGGCATGTGCCTCTTACCGACGATCACACTGATGACAATGCCTGCTGCGACCAGAGCAAGCCAAACCCAGCCAGTGACGAGGGGCAGAAAGTGGGTACTCAAGTATCCCAACGCCCAGATGCCTCCCCATACAATGAAGAGCACGTCTCCACCGCCGCAGGCGACCATTCTTTTTGTCCGTTTGGCGGTGTCCTCAACTTCACTCAACGACTCTCGGGCTTCACTTGGGGAAATGTGCATAGCCATCACCTCCTATGTGCGAGTGTTTCAAACTGTATTAGAGTGCTCTGCGAGATAGAGTGTATCGTACTTGCTGATCCTTGTCAACCCATAAGTGATTTAGGGCTTGCCCAAAGATGTCTTAGTAGTTCCGGGCCAAGAGCCAATGGAAGAGGTAGCGGACAGCTTGAGCTAGCAGGTGCACTCACAAGTCCGGTGACAAGCCCCCTTGCCTGCATCCTATGAATGTGCTACAATATAAATCCATGCGGAGAGGTGGCCGAGTGGCTGAAGGCGGTCGCCTGCTAAGCGACTATGGGGGCAAAACCTCCATCGCGGGTTCGAATCCCGCCCTCTCCGCCATTTTACGCCAGACAACGGCAGACAAAAGCAGACAACGACAGATAACGGCAGTAACTGAATGCTGAATGCCGAACGCTGAACGCTGAATAGCGGTGCGCCCGTAGCTCAGTGGATAGAGCACCGGCCTCCGGAGCCGGGTGTCGGGCGTTCGAATCGCCCCGGGCGCGCCAGGTTACGACAGGTATAACGACAGGGCCAACGGTAATAAGTCAATGCTGAATGCCGAATGCTGAACGCTGAATAGCGGTGCGCCCGTAGCTCAGTGGATAGAGCACTGGCCTGCGGAGCCAGGGGTCGGGCGTTCAAATCGCCCCGGGCGCGCCAGTTTAGCAGCATTCAGCGCTCAGCATTCGGCAGTCAGCAACGACTTAACAGAGCCTGAGGTGGCAGCAACTGAGTGCTGAATGCCGAATGCTGAGCGCGGTTTAGCCCCTGTAGCTCAGATGGATAGAGCAGCAACCTCCTAAGTTGCGGGTCGCCCGTTCGAATCGGGCCAGGGGCGCCATTTTACAGCATTCAGCACTCAGTGTTCCGCATTCGGCATCTAAGCTCTATTTAAGTCTGGCCTGGGGTGGTGGGGTGCTGAACCCTGAGCCCTGAATCCTGAACCCTGTCCTACGGAGAGGTGGCAGAGCCTGGTTGATCGCGCACGACTCGAAATCGTGTAGTGGGTTCATCCCCACTCGGGGGTTCGAATCCCCCCCTCTCCGCCAGTTTACGGCAGACAACAACAGACAACAGCCGACAACAGCAGATAACGACAGAAGGCGAATCGAATCGCACAGATGACCCCTCAGCAGCGGGTAATCCGCGCCGTAGAATTCGGTGGGCCCGATAGGGTGCCGGTTCACCGCTACATATTTCCCGGAGCCTTTTACCGGCACGGTCAGAAGTTAGTGGACTTTCTCAATCAGCTTCCTGATGATTTCGGTGTCGGCCAGGTGCAGATGCCCCCGCCACCAAGAGATACTAACGGTTCTATTAGACAATGGCGGGACGACTGGGGCTCAGTGTGGCGAGGGCTTAAGGGGTATACGTCAGGTGAGGTAGTACAGCCTGCTTTAGATACTTGGGATAAGTGGCCGGACTACCAGTTCCCGCCTCTTCCCCACTTCGATAACCTGAAGCAGCGCATAGAAGCCACCAATCACAAATACTACACTTTCGGCTGCGGGGGAACGCTCTTTGAGCAGATGCAGTGGATACGCGGCCCGGCCAACCTCTACATGGACCTGGCCGAGAACAATGATGAAGTCAATGAACTGGCCGACCGGTTAGTTGACTACTGGACTGAGGGCATAACCGGTTCCTTGCAGGCTGGGGCCGACGGCTGCTATTTTTCCGATGACTGGGGCGCACAGCACGCGATGTTGATAAGTCCCCAGACCTGGCGACAGTTCTTCAAACCTCGCTATAAGCGCATGTTTGATGCAGTGCACAATAGCGGCGGGCACGTCTGGTTCCATACCGACGGCTATACCTGGGATATATTAGATGACTTTATTGAAATCGGGATAGACGTGCTAAATCCGCAGCATCACATTATGGGTAACGAGCGGGTGGCCCAGCGTATTGCCGGCCGGATCTGCCTGCGCTCAGATTTGGACCGCCAGCACATTATCCCGCACGGCACCAAGGAAGAAATCGAAGATCACGTCAAGGAGATTATTGCCCTATTCGGGAATTATGACGGTGGCCTGATCCTCCACGGAGAGATCGGCCCCGATGTGCCCTTTGAAAACATAAAAGTGATGTATCAGGCCTTTGAGGAGTATGGAAATTATCCGTTGAATTGCCTGTAGCCTCCTGGCAGGTAGCAAGGTGCGGAGAGGTGACCGAGCGGCCGAAGGTGCACGCCTGGAGAGCGTGTTGTCGCGTAAGCGGCACGTGGGTTCGAATCCCACCCTCTCCGCCAGTTGCCTGCCGTAAAATGGCCATGCTAGGCGGGGGACTGGCGGTACCCTGAACCGGCAATCCGCCATAGCCGGGCTTAATTCCCTGCTCGAGGTGTTTGATTGTAGGGTCTGACCTCAGTAAGCGGCGATGAAGGCCGGGTCCCGCGCAAGCAGGTGTTGCTGAACCCCGTCAGATCCGGAAGGAAGCAGCGGTAGGCAATCAACCTGTTGTGCCGCGGCCCACCGGGCTGGAGCAGGCTGCTGAGGTAACGCCTGGAGTCAATCATCAACAGCAGGGTGCATGGCCATTTTACGGCAGACAACAGCAGACAACGACAGTTTAACGCCAGACGACGACAGCCTAACGACAAGGCCAACGGCAGGTTTAACAGCAGGCGCAACGACCGGTGCAACGACACCTGAACGGCACGGGCAAGGGCGGGACCAACGGCAGGGGCAAGGACAGGGGCAAGGGCAGGGATACACACCGACTGTCACAAAATCCGCGGGAGGGGCATCCCTGCCCCGATTTACCATAATCTGCTGTGGGCAGGCCGCTGGTGCGCCGCAGCCACATATAATGTGGCGTAGGAGTATCCCCGGCCCGATTAGCCACACTACTGTAGGAGGGGCTTCCCAGCCCCGATGTGTATCGCGCCGAGGACGCGGCTCCCACAGAATAATAGGCCGCACCGCTGTACGAGGGGCATTCCTGCCCCGATAGAGACTGTTGCAAAACCTATCAAAGGGGCACTGTTTATGCGCGGGGTGGGCATTGCCCTGTATGCTGTTGCCGTTACCTATTGCTGCCGTTGCTGTACTCGCTGCCGTTGCTGTAGTTGCTGCCGTTGCTGTCCTTGCTTTCGTTACTGCCGTTAAGGAGGTGTACAACCCAGATGCCGACAATTACTGTAGAGGGCCCGCCCATTTCCATAGAGTCCAAGCGCGAATTGGTCAGCCGGCTAACCGAGGCGGCCACTGACGTCTACCAGATACCGCATATCACCGTGCTGATCAAAGAGAACCCCCCCGAGAACGTCGGCGTCGGCGGCCAACTCCTCGCCGACCGCCAGGAATAAACGTAGTTGCAGCCATGACGCGAACAGGCTGCTTGGGTAACGCCTAGGCTAACCGGCGCGACCCGGCTGTATGGCCAATGTACGACAGGGAGAAGGCTCGAAAGGCTACTCTACTTAGTGGTCAAATAGCGAACGAAGCAACCTAAGCGAACGGAGGGGGTACCATGCGCATGCGAGTTGAGTATTCCGGTCCCACCGAATACGGTTTTTCCGCTGATAGCTATAAGGTTGAGGTTGATGGCTTGGCGGGACATTCAGTCCGCATCGAGGTCACGCAAGTTGCCCGGGTTTACCAGGAAGGTGATCTGGGTGCTCGGCGCGGATACCTAATACTGCCTGCGGCGGTCGCGCAAAAGATTGCGCTAGGTATATTGACCCTAACAACCCATCTGCCAGGCGACCACACCCACTTTCAGTATGATGAAGCCGAATAGTCCGCTTTAGAGGGATATTGCGGTGACTGATGAGCGAGACGTGCAAATCGAACTATTGAAAGCGGCTGAGCTTCAGTTCAGGTTGGCAAGCGCGGTTCCTTTGGCAACATCATGTGAGCGACAACCTTTCGACCTTCCCGACGTATGGACTTACGGCCGGCACACGGTCGACTACAAGGAGGTCGCCCTAACCACCAAGCAGGCAGACTTTGCAGCGTGGCTCTTGCAGCGAACAGCGACGTACATGATGGCCATGCAGATACGTGAAGCAATTGTTGCAGTCATTACCGATCCAAAGAACGATGCGCGCCCACAGGTTCGAGCCGCGTACCAGATTTCTCGGCTGATCCGGAACGCCTTCGCGCATGAACCTTTTGATCCCATTTGGTCAATCGACGCCGATTGCCGCGATCAGGTGTTTGAAGTCAAGGGCATCCTCCGGCTGGACACGCATTCTCTTCATGGCTCACATTTTGATTGGCGTCATTACGGTGGTCCACTAGCTTTGTTTCGCCTGAGCCAATTCGTGAGGTCAAAGATTCTTCGCGAGGGGACTTCGGGAGATTCTAGCGACGCGCCGCCACCAGAGCTGGAGTACTACCAGTAGGGCAATCGCGTATTTCAACACTTGTATGATTCGAGGGGGAAATGAATGATCGTCACCTGAGGAGATCTGTTCATTCGGAGGAAGCGAAATCTAATAGCGTAAGGAAGGCCGTCCCTTGCTCCTGGCGCCCCTTGGCTGGGCGATGAGGCACAGCATTGGTTGGGCGACCAGAGGGCGCCGTGGGACGCTAAGTATGGCAAGGACCTAGCCCTAGATTTCCGGCGCCAGCCGAAGGAGGTCTATCAAATAGGTGACCCACGGGGTGAGGTCTTCGCGGCGACCGATGGCAGTCCGGTGGCGTATAGATCACAATGCCCTACACACCATTCGCCTTAAAATACAGACCGCAGACATTTGAGGAGATTATTGGGCAGCGGCATGTCAGCTTACAAACTGACGGTAGAGGAGGCGGAAGTGGTTGCCTATGCCGGGCGCCAGGTGATAAAGGCCCTTGAGCGGGCGGGATTCGCCTATGCAGGTTCTTACCCCCCTATATCCCCCCGCAAGCGGGGGGAAACATTCGGCTCGTGTCAGGTGAGGAGGCATTCATCTATAATCCCCCCGCATGCGGGGGGAAACAAGGGGGGCCCAGGGCCAGGCTGGAATTGACCCAGAAGCGTAAGACTGCATAACAATGCCCTACACACCATTTGCCTTAAAATACAGGCCGCAGAGGTTTGAGGAAATCATTGCGCAGGAGCATGTCAGCCTAACGACTATAGGAGGGAACAAAATGAATAATATGTTAGTGACCGCCGCGTTGTTGGCCGCAGGTATTGCCCTGCTCACCACTGGGTCTGCGGCAGCACCATTTGCCCAGGCTACGGACGTAGAAGTTAAGGAAGTATATCATCCCGAAGAGCGCCCCGGCTACGCTTGCTGGACCGCACTGTGGCACGATTCCGCTGGCGTCCTTTACCTGGCCTTCGCTGAGAAGCGCCGGGCGACTAATCCGCTGTGGGAGCCAGTGCCCCTGGAGTTCTGGGAGAGCATGAACCTGCCCGTGAACTACCACACATCTTTCTGTAACGGGTCTAAGGACGTGATTACCGAATTGGTAGTGCTTAAGAGCGCTGATGACGGTGCGACCTGGACTGAAAGTGGCCGCTGCCCCAGCAAGAATATTAACGCATTTGCCTGGAACAGTTTGGCCGACGGGCGCATCATTAAGACTCTCGGCGACAACTACACGTCCTTTGACCCCAATTATCAGCCGCGGATGCGCGTTTCTGTGTCGGCCGACGGGGGCACGACCTGGGAGGTCCAGGCGGATGTGGTCGTAAAGGAGGGCTTTTCTGTGGGAGGGTACCGGATGAAGCGACTGAGCGACGACTCTCTGGCGCTGCTGGGTGGGTACGGACCGGCCTTCGGCCCCGGTCGAATGGTTGCGAGGCGCGGGGAGTCACTACCTTCCGCACGCGGCCACGGAACGCGGGCCATGCTCATCTCCCAGGATGACGGCAAGAGTTGGACGGTAATCCCAGTCTTACCCGGCATTGCTGCGCCCGAGCCAGACTTTGTGGAGTTGCCCTCGGGTGACCTACTCATTCTAAACTCCACAGTCCAGCGCGGCCCGCAGGTCCGGCAGTATTTGTACAAGACGGAAACCAGCTTTTTGCCCGGGCCAGTCTTTAACGTGATCTCCGGGAGGGTCCCCGAGTGCCTGGTGCTGACGCGCTCGGGCCTGCTGGTCGGCGCGGTACGCGGTGGGCAATACAGTTGCTCCAACGACGAGGGCGCCACCTGGTACAAGATAGAGGGTCTGCCCGCCTGCCGCTACCAGCCACACATCATTGAACTGTCCGACGGGCGGCTGCTGTGCTCGTGGCATGTCGGGGGCGACAACTTCTTTGGTGAACTGGACCAGTGGGTCGGCAGCCATACATTCCGGCTCCAGGCGACTCTGCCTGAGTCTACACAACTGACCGTCACGCGGGAGATGAACGAGACTAAGACCAAGTACGTCAACTCTTATGTGGCCACACTGACTGCCGGAGGACGACCCTTGGCTGGCAAGACAATCAACTTCTCGGTTAGTATACGGTACGCCGAGGGTTACGAGGAGTTCCCCCTGAAACTGACCGGTGTGACCGATGACCAGGGCCAAGTACCCCTCGACTTGGAGTCGTACTTTGTCAACGAGACGAACATCCATCAGTGCTACGGGGTTAGTGCCTCGTTCACCCCGGAGGAGGGCGACGTCTTACTGACTCCGGCCCGCGATGGCTACGGGGCCTACATATTGAGTATGAGCCAGGAAGACCTGACCCGTTAAACCGCTCGCTGCTAACTGTACCCGCACCAGGAGATGCCCTGGCCGCCGCGAAGTATGGGGATAATGAGTTACATACCGTTCGCGTTAAATTACAGGCCGCTCAGCGCAGTTCCTAAAGGAGGGAACAAATGAATAGCATTCTCTTGACCGCGGCATTCGTGACCGCAGGTATTGTCTTGCTCACAACCGCCTCTGCGGCGGCGCCGTTCGCCCAGGCTACGGAGGTAGAGGTTAAGGAAGTATATCATCCTGAGGAGCGGCCGGCTTTCGCTACGCGGGCAGTAGTGTGGCACGACCCCGCGGGCAACCTTTACATGGGGTTCCCCGAGAAGCGGCGCGCACCCAATCCCCTATGGGAGCCAGTGCCTTTGGACTTCTGGGAGAGCATGGGCTTGCCCATCAAGTACCACATTTCTTTCTGCGACGGGTCCAAAGACATACTCACCGAGCGGGTGGTACTGAAGAGCACTGATGATGGCGCGACCTGGACCGAAACTGGCCGCAGCCCCACCAGGCTGATCAACGCGTTCTTCGCGTGGGCCTGTCTGTCCGACGGGCAGATCATCCACGTACTAAATGACAGCTACATAGCCTTTGACCCCGATTATGAGCCCGAGCTGCGGGCCGAAGTCTCCGCAAACGGAGGCAAGACATGGCAGGTTCAGGCGGTCATCATGAAGGGTTACTGTGCCGGCGGCTACCGGCTGAGACGGATGAGCGACGGCACACTCGTGCTGCTCGCCCCTTACGGCGCAGCCTTCGGCCCCGGGCGCGTACTCAAGAAACGCGGTGGAGGTCGCCCGCACGTGCGTAGTGAGCGAACGTGTGGCGTGTTCGTGTCCCAAGATGAGGGCCGCACGTGGTCTGGTCCGCAGACTGCTTTTCCGGGGGTGACCGCTCCTGAGCCCGACTTTGTGGAGTTGCCTTCCGGTGACCTGCTGTTCCTGAACTCCAAGGTCCAGCGGGGGGGACAGGTGCGTCAGTACTTTCATAAGACCGAACATGGCTTCGTGCCCGGAGCGGTCTTCAATGTGGTCTCCGGCACTGTGCCCGAGTGCCTGGTATTGACGCGTTCGGGGCTGCTGGTCGGCGCGGTACGTGGTGGTCAATACAGTTGCTCCAACGACGAGGGCGCTAACTGGTACAAGATTGAGGGTCTGCCCAACTGCCGCTACCAACCATACATCACGGAACTCTCTGACGGGCGACTACTTTGCGTGTGGTACATCGGCGGCGACTACTTCTTTGCCCAGGACGACCAGTGGATCGGCACCACTACATTCCGGGTCGAGGCCAATCTGCCCCAGCCGACCCGCCTGGACCTGTCCCGCGAACTCAACGAGGCCGGGACCAAGTACGTTAACAAATACGTCGCTACCCTGACCTGCGGAGGCGAGCCGCTGGTCGGCAAGACCGTCCATTTCGCCTACAATTTTCGATATAATACGTATGACGCGGTTGACGACGATCCCAAGGTTACCGACGAGAAAGGACAGGCGCGAGTCGATTTGTCCTTCCTGGACGCAGAGACGAATATACACCAGAGTTACGGCGTCAGGGCCTGGTTCAAACCGGAGGACGGCGACTCCTCACTGGGGCCCTGCCGCAGCAACAGCTACGGGGCCTACGCCATGACCATGAGCGCAGAAGAGCTGAATCCTTAGGCCGCTTGCTGCTAACTGTACCCGTGCCAGGAGATACCCTGGCCGCGGCGAAGTATGGAGATAATGAGTTACATACCATTCGCGCTAAAATACAGGCCGCAGACGTTTGAGGAGGCGGAAGTGGTTGCCGAAGCTACCCGTATTAACCGGGCGTCAGGTGATGAAGGCCCTGGAGCGGGCCGGATTCGTCTGTGCAGGTTCTTACCCCCCTATATCCCCCCGCAAGCGGGGGGAAACAAGGGGGGCCCAGGGCCAGGCTGCAATTGACCCAGGAGCGTCAGCGAGGCAGCCACGCAGTCTTAATCAACCGCGAGACCAGACGGTGTGCCGTGGTACCGCTACACGGGGGTAGAGATATTCCACCGGGCACCCTGCGGGGTATTCTGCAGCAGGCGGGGCTTACCGTGGACGACCTGCGTCGCCTGCTACGATGAATGTCATGGCACACCTTAAGCGTAAGACTATATAACAATGACTTACATACCATTCGCGCTAAAATACAGGCCGCAGAGGTTTGAGGAGATTCTTGGGCAGGAGCACGTGAGCCGCACGCTGATGAATGCTGTGGCGCAGGGGCGCGTGGCCCGCGGGTATATATTTGCCGGGCCGCGCGGCACCGGCAAGACCTCCACAGCGCGCATCCTGGCCAAGGCCCTGAACTGTGAGCAGGGGCCTACTGCCCAGCCCTGCGGCGAGTGCAGCATCTGCCAGGCCATACAGAATGGCCACTGCATGGATGTCCGGGAGATAGACGCCGCCTCCAACCGGGGTATTGACGAAATCAGAGACCTGCGCGAGAAGATTAAGTACAGCCCTGCCGAGGCCCGTTACAAGGTCTACATCCTTGATGAGGCCCACATGCTTACTGACGCCGCCTCCAATGCGCTGCTCAAGACCCTGGAGGAGCCGCCGGAGCACGCTTACTTCGTATTGGCGACCACCGAGCCCCACCAACTGCTACCCACTATACTCTCTCGCTGCCAGCGCTTTGACTTCCGGCCGATACCGGTAGGGCTAATGATCGAGGGATTACAGCGGATCGCACAGGAGGAGGACGTGCAAATAGATGAGGCGGCGCTGGCCGCCATTGCCCAGGCGGCGGACGGGGCGATGCGCAACGCCGAGAGCATCTTTGACCAGGTGGTCGCCTATACCGACAAGGCCATTGATGTCGGTATAATCAACGCGGTATTGGGAGTAACTGAGGCGGAGTTGCTGGTGCGGGTGGGCGAGTTAATTGCTGCTGGCGATGTGCCCGGGCTGTTTGGGGCGGTTGATGAGTTGGTGACCGGCGGCAAGGACCTGGAGCAGTTTTTGGCCGATTTGACCGTATATTTCCGGGACCTGCTGAGAATCAGTATGGGGGCTGAGCCGGCGATAGGACGGCAACTGGCCGAGGGCGAGGGACCGATGCGCCGTCAAGCCCAGCAGATAGGCAGTAAGGGCTTGCTGGCGACTATCCATACTCTGGCTGAGGCCCAACAGCAACTGAAACACACCAGTCAGCAAGCCCTGCTGGTGGAACTGACTTTGGCCAAGGTCGCCGAAGCACAACCGACCCAGACGCGGGCGACGCCAGTAGCCGCCGAGAAGCCGACTACCCCAACAGCCCCAGCACCATCAACACCGCCTGAAGGGCCGCTTACCTTGGAGACAATGCAGACGTACTGGCAGCAGGTGCCCGAGCAACTAAAGAGGATGGGACATATGCCGGTGGGAGCGATAGTAAAGGAAGCCCGGCCCGTGGCTCTGGAAGACGATCGGCTGGTGGTCGCCTTTGACGAGCAGCAACAATTCCACTATAATAGAGCCAGAGAGCAGTATCGGGAGATTATTGAGGATGCCATTGAGAAATTAGTAGGCCGACGGCTCACAATGCAGTGCAGGTTGGGGGCGGTAGAACCGGCGGCCGAGCCATCGGAGCCCGCTGATAGTGGGACTCAACCCGAGGTTAGTTCTACCCCGCCCGAGTCCGCTGCCCCAAGTGAGGAGAGTATGCAACAAGTCGTAGACCGTACCCTGGAGTTATTTGAGGGAAGCACGGAGATTACTGAGGAGTAGACTATGAGAAACCCGATTCAAGCCATGATTCAGAGCCAAATTGCCACCTTCCAGGAGGGATTGGCCACGGCTATGGAGGAGCTGGCCGCGATGGAGGTCGAGGGCTCAGCCGGAGGTGGTGTGGTGAAGGTAAAGGCTACGGGCATGAGCGAAATAATTGAAATCACAATCGACCCACAGGTGGTAGAATCCGGAGATGTGGAACTGCTGCAGGACCTGGTCTGTGCGGCGATGCGCGAGGCGCTGCGCAAGGCAGGAGAAGCCAAACGCGAACGAATTATGAGTTCCACGCCCCTGGGCAATCTGGGGGTAGATCTGCCCGATATTTTCTAAAATATCCCCGAAGTTGGCTTCATATAGATGTTGCGATATGCCGCACCGATACAAAAACTCATTGAACAACTGCAGAAACTGCCGGGCATCGGCCCCAAGAGCGCCCAGCGCCTGGCCTTTTTCTTGCTGCGCTCCTCCCCAGAGGATCTACAGGCTCTGGGCCAAGCCGTACTGGAACTGAAGGGCGAGGTGCGCCTGTGTGGGCAGTGCTACAACTACTGCACGGGCGAACTGTGCCCCATCTGTGACGACCCTCAGCGCGACGCCGCGATTATCTGCGTGGTTGAGGAGGCCAGTGACCTCATGGCCTTGGAGCGAGCGGGTGAGTATCAGGGCCTTTATCACGTGCTGGGCGGCGCCCTCTCGCCGGTGGAGGACATCAAGCCCTCGGACTTACACATCACCGAACTTATTCAGCGAATCAAGGAAGATCCGCCCCAGGAGGTAATCCTGGCGACCAGTCCTACCGTAGAAGGTGACGCCACGGCCGAGTACGTACGAGAATTGATCCAAATCCTGCCCGACCCGCCGCAGATTACCCGTATCGCCCTGGGACTACCGGTAGGCGGAGACCTGGATTACGCCGACCAGGTTACCTTGGCCCGCGCCCTGCGCGGTCGGGCGATAATGGAGGATTGAGCGATGCCCCGGCGAAACATTGTCCTGGTTGGTTTGTCCATCGGGCTGGTCCTGGTAGTGGCCTTGTTGGTGTCGTATGGGGGTCACGCTCAGCAGACAGACATTGCCGTCTATTTTTCCCGAGCGGATGACCCCCAAGCCGCTATCATTCAGTCACTTAACCGCGCTCAGCACAGTATACATATCGCTATGTACTACTTCACCGACCCTGATATAGCCAACGCTGTGGTGCAAGCGTACCGGCGAGGCGTGGCTGTTTACGTATATCTGGACCGCTCCCAGGTAAATCAGAAATATTCCCAGTCGCGGCACCTGGCCCAGCAGGGAGTTCCGGTGCGCATCAGCAGTAATCGGTACATAATGCATAATAAATTCGCGATCATAGATGACACCGTAGTTCTCAGTGGCTCTTATAACTGGACCCAGGCCGCCGCTGAGCGCAATGACGAGAACCTGGTCTGTATCTACCGGCCGGACATCGCCCAGCGCTACAAGAATCGCTTCCGCTATTTTTGGACGCAGGCTTTCAGCCCCGAGTTGACTGCGGCGGTGCGGACACAGTGAGGACGATATCTGTCACTGACGCGCAATCATCTGTTTGGTAGGACAGGCATCCCGCCTGTCCGTTGACCCGACAGGCGAGACGCCTGTTGTACCTGATCATATACTAACGGAATGAGGATACTCAAACATCGTTTTTACCACTAACCTCTGAAGGAGGAATTAGATGGCAACTTTAACTGAAGTTCGCTGGCATGGTCGGGGTGGGCAGGGAGCCAAGACCGCCAGTTATGTCATGGCGGTGGCGGCTGCCGAGGCCGGCTGGCAAGTGCAGGCATTTCCCGAATATGGTGCTGAGCGCCGTGGCGCGCCGATGCGCTCGTATGTGCGCATCTCTGACGGACCTATCCGCTTGCGCTCGGGGATAACCAGTCCCGAAATTGTGGTGGTGCTTGACCCGTCGCTGGTTGAGACCGAAGAAGTCGCTGCCGGAGTGGCCGAGGACGGTATCATCATTGTCAACAGTTCCGAGTCGCCCCAGCAGATGCGCCAACTTCTGGGCAATCCACCGGCCCAGGTCTACACGGTGGATGCCACCCAGATTGCCCTGGACACCATCGGCCGCAACATCCCTAATACACCGATGCTCGGGGCTTTGGCTAAGGTCAGCGATACGCTTACCCTGGAGGGCGCCGAAGCGGCGGTCCGCAAGCAGTTAGGTGAGAAACTGGGCGCTGCGGTCATAGAAGCCAATTTGAAGGCCATAGAACGAGCCTATGAAGAGGTGCAAACCCAATGAGTGTTTATAAACCTGATGCCAAGTGGCACGAGATGGTCTCTGGGGGCTATATTCCCCAGGCCGGCAATGCCCAGGAATACATTGTCAGTGGCTGGCGGACTTTTCGGCCAGTGCGCAACGATGAAGAGTGCATTGACTGCCTGTTTTGCTGGGTGTACTGCCCGGATAATGCCGTGCGCGTGGAAAATGAATCAGTAAAGGGTTTGGAGTTTGATCTGGAGCACTGCAAGGGCTGCGGCATCTGCGCCGCCGTCTGCCCCAAGGACTGTATTGATATGGTCCCCGAGTCGGAGTTTGGTGGAGATGATAACTGATAATCAAGGTAGGTCCCCGCAGTTGCTATATGGCGTGCTCCTGCTCGTACTTGCTGCTGCGGGAATCACCTGTTGGCCAGGTTATGCCCAGGAGGCACACCAATTGACCGGAGAAGTGTTAAGCCCACGCGAATATCAGGTCGCCCAACGGGACTCTACGAATCGGGGTACGGTTTCAGTAACCGTGCATATTGACGGCCAACCGCGGGCGGTTGAGGTACGTCTTGGCCTGATGGCCGATCACTATAAGGGCACCAGTACTGATTGGGTAGCGCTCGCAGCGACTGATGAGCCCGGGGGCTACAGCGGTGAGGTGACCGCGGCAGCCGGAGGCTGGTATGAACTTCAGGTGCGGGTCCAAACTGCCCAGGGCAACCCAGTGATAGCCACAGTACCGCACATCGGCATCGGCGAGGTCTTCATTACCGCCGGACAGTCAAACACTGCCAACCGGGGCAACCGCCACGCCCCTACTGATGACAGAGTAGTGACCTTTGATGGACAGGGTTGGCGGCCCGCCTACGACCCGCAGCCCGATAATGACGGCGAGGGCGGCACACCGTGGCCCTATCTGGGTGATATGCTGGCCCGGTCGCTGCAGATGCCCATTGGTTTCGGCTGCCGCGCTGTGGGCGGCACTCCCAGCCACATGTGGCTACCCGGAGCCGACCCCACGCCATGGGAACATACGCCTCATTACCGGCTCTACGAGAGACTCAAGACCGTCGCCCAGCAGCTCGGTGTCAACGGAGCACGGGCTGTACTGTGGCACCAAGGCGAGAGTGACGCCCAGGCTGGGACGAGCGCGGAAATCTATGCTGACAACCTGACCAGGATTATTAAACAATTGAACCAGGACGCTGGCTATGAGATTCCCTGGGTAGTGGCGGCTGCTTCCTTCCTGTCCGCACACGCCAGCCCCGAGGCAACACAGCAGGTGGTAGACGGCCAGCGGCTGCTATGGGAACGGGGCATCGCCCTGCAAGGGCCCGCGACAAACGACTTAATTGGGCCCGTCTATCGCGAAGCCGACGAAGTTCACTTCAATAATCTGGGCAAGCAAGTCTATGCCGAGCGCCTGTTTGCTATGCTCTGGGCCCAGTTTTATGCCGATGTCCCGTTGGTGATGCGCGAGAAGTAGTTGAATTGAGCGGATGAAATAGTTGTGACAAGTGAGCAAGACTATAACGAAATAGTCCAGGCGTTCATAGAGCGCCGGGCCATTCCGGCGATAAAAAGGCGACAAAATGCTGCTGAGTCAGAGAGGCGTGTGGACTTAAGGGCTGTGGCACCTGCACCGCGATCTGCCCCAAGACCCGTATTGATATGACCTACGAATCAGAGTTAGGCGAGGATGACAATGAACAATCAGGGGTTGGTCATCCGGCCTGTTGTATGTTCAGCTCCTCACAATACTTGCCGCAACGGCAATGATTCATTGCCCTGCCTATACCCAGGAGGCGCGTGAAGTGACTGCGGAAGTCTTAAGCCCACGCGAATATCAAGTCGTGCAACGCGACCACGCCAATCGGGGTACCATTCGGGTGGCTCTGTATGTTGACGGGCAACCAACCACCGTCGAGGTGCGTCTCGACCTCACGTCCAGTCGCTATAAGGGCACCAGTACCGATTGGGTGGCCTTGGCGCCGACTGATGAGACGGACGCCTACGCCGGTGAGATCACGGCGGCGGCCGGCGGCTGGTATGAGCTTCAGGTGCGAGTTCAGCCTGACCAAGGCGACTTGGTAATCGATAGACTACCGCATATCGGGATCGGCGACGTCTTCATCACTGCGGGCCAGTCGAATGCTGCCAACCATGGCCAGCCGCCCCTGCAGTCTGCTGATGGCCGAGTGGTAGCCTATCACGCCGGCGCTTGGCAACCTGGCCATGATCCACTGCCAGGGGCAACCGGCGAGGGTGGGTCACCCTGGCCTCATCTTGGAGATATGTTGACCCGTAGCCTACAGATGCCTATCGGCTTCGCTTCCGTGGCAATTGGGGGCTCCCCCAGCAGCCTGTGGTTACCCGGGGCCGAAGGCTACCAGAAGCTGGTGGATGTGCTTCGGCAGCTCGGTCCGGGCGGGGCCCAAGCACTACTCTGGCATCAAGGCGAGACTGATTCAATCCAGGCCACTTCAGCGCAGCAGTATTGTGACAGCCTGGCCACCATCATTCATCAGCTCCCCCAGGATGCCGGCTGGTGTCCCCCGTGGGTCGTTGCCGGGGCGTCCTTCGTGCCTGCGGAGACCTACGGCGACACTAAAGCGACCTCGGCGGAGGTACGCCGGGGCCAGGCCTTATTGTGGCAGCGCGGCATTGCTCGGCAAGGCCCTGTTACTGACGACCTTGTAGGACCGCTATTCCGCTGTGACACCCTTCATTTCAGCGAACTTGGTCTGCGCGCCCACGCCGAGCGCTGGTTCGCTATGCTCTGGGCGCAGTTTTATGCGGATGCCCCTCTCGTCCTTCCGCAACCGGAGGAGACAGGAGGAGATTAGAATGAGGAAAATCAAAGTAGGGGGCCAGATTGTAGCAGCCGTGGTGTTGTGTCTATGCTTGGCCGCGTGTACTGCTAAGGAGGCTACACTGGATGAGCGGGTCGAGGAGGCCAGGCGTCTGTGGGGCCGCGCCGAGTACCAGCAGGTCATTGCCCTCTGCACGGAGATTACTGCCGCCTACCCAGAGTCGGCGGAGGCTTACGTCCTGCGGGGAAACGGCTACTTGCACAAAAACGAATTGGACCAGGCCGCTGCGGACTTCGAGAAGGCCATAGAATTGAAGCCCGATTACGCCCCGGCCTACATTGCTCGCGGGAGGCTCTATGAATTGAGGGATTTTCAGCGCCGGATGGCGCTTCTTGAGCAGAGGCGACCCGCCAAAGGTTACACCGACGATGAGTGGCCAGAACTAAGAGATGACCTGTTGACTATTGCAGCCCGCGCTATTGAGGATTATGACCGGGCTATTGAGTTGTGTACTACGGCTCTGGAAACAAATTCCGCGGACGCGCGAGCCTATGTAACCCGCGGCATTGCCCATTACGAGAAGCGTGACTACAGCCAGGCTATTGCCGACTATACTAAAGCCCTCGAAATCAGACCTGATGACGAGTGGGCCTATGCGACGCGTGGCGGGGCTTACGCTAAACAAAAGGATTACGAACGGGCCATTCAGGACTATAGCAAAGCTGTAGAGATCGACCCGCGGTTCGCAGACGCTTATCATGCCCGAGGTCAAGCTTACTTGCAGAAGGGAGAATTCGAGCAGGCGATTGACGACTACGACAGGGCCATTGAAATCAACCCACAGCACGCCGGCGTGTACGGCAGCCGTGCTTTTGCCTATATGTCTATAGGGGATGACGCTCAGTACCAGAGGGACCTCCAGAAGGTCAGAGAATTGGCGGGTGAGCGCAACAAAGGCACGTAGCGCCGCTATGCTCAGGCACGACTGAGCCAGATGGGCCATTAGCGTAGCCCAGAACGTAATATTTCGATGCACGTGAGTCAGTGATTAGCTACGTCAAGGAGGAACAACATGCCCGAAGTAAAACCAATGGAGGGGAATCAGGCGGTGGCGGAGGCGATGCGGCAGATTAATCCTGACGCGGTCGCCGCCTATCCTATTACCCCTTCAACCGAAATAGTCCAAACCTTTGCCCAATTTGTCGCTGACGGGGAGGTGGACACGAACTTTGTCGCCGTGGAGAGCGAGCATTCGGCGATGAGCGCCTGCACGGCGGCGGCCGCTGCCGGCGGGCGGGTAATGAATGTCACCTCGGCCAACGGCCTGGCGCTGATGTGGGAGATTCTGTATATCACCGCTTCCCTACGTCAGCCGGTCATTCTAACGGTGGTCAACCGCGCCTTGTCGGGCAATATCAACATCCATTGCGACCACTCCGACACGATGGGCGCGCGCGATGCCGGCTGGATACAACTGTATGGTGAAAATGTCCAGGAGGCCTATGACAATCTCATCCAGGCGGTAGTTATCGGCGAGCGGGAGGATGTCCGCCTACCGGTGATGTCCTGCCTGGATGGCTTTCTGGTCAGCCACTCTTATGAACTGCTCCAAGTGGAGGATGACGAAGCAGTCCAAGAGTTTATTGGCCCCTATCAGCCGCGGTATCCCTTGTTAGACATTGAGAATCCCATAACTATGGGCCCGCTGGACTTGTGGGATTTCTACTTCGAACACAAGCGCGACCAGTGGGAGGCCTATGGTCCGGCCAAGCAGGCCATAATTGAAGTGGGCCAGGCGTTTGGCGAAGAATTCGGCCGCCCTTATGGACTAATGGAGAAATATCATCTGGATGACGCCGACTTTGTGGTGATGGCGATGAGTTCAATGGCGGGCACGGCTAAAGATGCAGTGGAGACTCTGCGCGAGGATGGCGTCAAAGCCGGGCTGCTGAAATTGCGGGCCTTCCGGCCCTTCCCGTCCGAGGAGATCGTCGCGACTCTCCAGAACGCAGCCGCGGTCGCCATCTGTGACCGCGCCGCTTCCTTTGGTGCCGAGACCGGCCCCCTGTACGCCGAGACTATTGCCGCCTTGTACAGCGCCGGTATGCAGATACCTTGCTGTAATTACATCTATGGTCTGGGTGGTCGCCAGGTTACTCCCGAGGAAATCGTGGGCATCTATCGCGACCTGGAGCGAATAGCTGCTGAGGGCCAGCCTTCCCAGCCGTTGCAGTTTCTGGGAGTGCGGGGCTAAACGGACAGGGTTCAGGGAACTGGGGACGGGGAACGGCAGACAACGGTACAATGGCGACAAGAATCTATCGCAGACTGGCCTCGTCGGCCTTAACGCAGGCCCTCTAATCAGGGATCGCTGCGAGGACACCGCTCCTACATACAGAGGATAGAATAGAGGCTATTGCGAGAGGGGCATTCCTGCCCCGATAGCCTTAGCCCACTACTGTGGGAGGGCCATCCTTGGCCCGACTGTGGTCGCGACAAGAATGTCGCTCCTACAATAGGTAACTAATATTAGGAGGATTTGATATGCCCAAGAATCTCAAGCAACTTTCACATACTCCATTGCGACTTACCGGTGGTCACCGCCTCTGCCCCGGCTGCGGCGAACCCATTGTAGTCCGCCAGGTGCTAATGGCCACTGACGACCCGGTGATAGCCGCTTCGTGCACCGGCTGCCTGGAGGTCTCCACAACCATATTCCCCTACACGGCCTGGAATATCCCGTGGATACATATTGCCTTCGAAAATGCCGCCGCTACCATCGCCGGTATTGAGGCGATGTACAAAGCCCACAAGGCCCGGGCTGCCAAGGGCACGCCGCTACCCGATTATATTGACCCAGACGCCGATTATAAATTTGTGGCCTTTGCCGGCGACGGTGGGACCTATGACATCGGTTTCCAGTCGCTATCGGGGGCAACCGAGCGCGGTCATCAGTTCCTGTACGTATGTCTCAACAACGAGGCCTATATGAACACCGGTATCCAGCGTTCGTCGGCCACGCCGATGGGTGGCCACACCACCACCAGTCCTGCCGGCTCGGTCATTCCCGGCAAGCAGCAGCACCAAAAGGACCTGACTGCCTGTATGGCCGCCCATGATATGCCCTATGTGGCGCAGAGTATCCCCGGCCGCTGGCGCGATCTGACCCGCAAGGCCGAAAAAGCCTTTGCCATTGACGGACCTACATTCATAAATGTATTGACCCCCTGCCCGCTGGGCTGGCGACTTGCCCCGGAAATGACCCCGGAGATTTCTCAGTTGGCCGCTGACACCTGCATGTGGCCACTGTATGAAGTGGAGGACGGCCAGTGGAAGTTGACGTACAAGCCTAAGGAGAAGAAGCCTATTGAGGAATACCTGGAGCCGCAGGGGCGCTTCCGCCACCTGTTCCGTGACGAGAAGGGCGCCGAGATGCGCCAGAAGATGCAGGAGTGGGCAGACTATAAGTGGAACCAACTTCTGGAGCGTTGTGGGGAGCAGTAGGCGGCCCAACAGTAGCTCCGATGTCAAGTTGGAGGAAATGGCCGACCCAGAGCCAGAGATTAGGCATATCCGCAGTAGACCTGGATAGCCTCGTAGGCGGTATCACGAGTTATCAGGACAGTACAGGCATCGGGCATTTCAATGCCGTCACCTACGCGTCGGCGCCAGCCCTCGGCTATATCGGGCCGTAGGTACTGCACACGCAGCGTAGTGGGCGAGGGCAGTTTCCACGGGTCAACGTCCCCGCGCCGCGCGGCTTCCACGGCCTCTGCGGCTCGCTGGGTTATGAGGGCCCGGGCCTCTTCGGGAGCCAGACAGATAGCTGAGTAACGACGTAATCCCTCTTTGACCGGCGCGACAACCACGGCTGGCCCCAGCAACTCTTGGACCTCCCGACACGCCGCTTCATCCCCAGTGATGAGAGTTACCGGTACGTCAAAATGTCCGGCGATAGCCGCGCAGATGCCAATCTCACCGACCAGCACATCGTTAAGATGTACGCTAACCTGCGTCCGCGAACTCATAGTGTGATCCAAAACGCCATCCACTGTGCCAACCATTGCGTGCATTGCTATCCCAAACATGGCATCAAAGCTGGCGTCAAGCCGCGCCTCGTAACTATCCCAGGGAGCCCCCAGGACATAGCGCGCACCCGAGACAAGTTGCTCGTAGATAAAATTGTAGGCGGAGTGCACTCCATGGCCGTCACAGACCAGTATTTCCTCGGCGCCGGCCTGGCGGGCTCCGGTAACAGCGGCATTCACATCTCGGGTAAGTGCCAGCCGTCCCTCCGGGTAGCGATCCTGCTCCACAAAAGTCTGGGCCTCCTGAGTAACCCCAGAGGCCCCTTCCATATCAGTCATCATATAAATCTTCATCATAGTTTCTCCCTGGCAGTCTTTAATCTGTTCCCCGTCGCCAGTTCCCTGTCCCCTGTTCTGTGACACCCTTGCCCCGGATAGAATTCTATCGCGTACGCGAGGTCCTCCAACCTCGCTCCACCAGCGGGTACAGGTTAAGAACCTGCGCTGCGCGGTCTATTATGTGCCCTTCTGTGCCGTTGCTGTTCCCTGTCCCCTGTCCCCTGTCCCCTGTTCTTACTATACACCGCGACCGCGCAACACTACTGCAATAGTGCGCAGCAGAATCCAAATATCCAAGGCCAGTGACCGGTGGCGGATGTAATAGAAATCGTGTTGAAGGTTCTGGGTTATAGGCAGGTCCTTGCGACCCATAATCTGCCACAGGCCAGTGAGGCCGGGCGCCACCAGCAGGCGCTGGCGCTGCCAAGGCTGATAGCGCTGTACCAAAAATGGCATCTCAGGTCGCGGCCCTACCAGGCTCATGTCGCCCTTCAGTACATTGATAAGTTGAGGCAACTCATCCAGCGAGTACCTACGGAGCCAACGGCCAATTCGTGTGACGCGCTGGTCAGCGAGATGGTGGGGCGCAGGAGCATAGGGCGCCGCCTCGAGGTGCATCGTCCTGAACTTATACATCATAAACGGTTGCCCTCGCCAGCCTATGCGGATTTGCCTGAATATCGCTGCAGCCCCGGTCTCGCGGCGAATTAGAACGGCAATGACTAACATAAAAGGAGCCAATAAGACCAAAGTGGATAGCGCCACTACCACATCCAGCAGCCGCTTACCCATCCTTTCCCATATAGGCAGCGGCCGGGGGACAACTACCTTGTCTGTGTCTACATATCCGTTGCGGGCGACCATTGTCAGTCCTCATCGGTGTGGCCGCAACGCCGAACCTATCCAGCAGGCCCGAGTGCGTTGTTAATGACCTGAGCCGTCGCCTTCCCCACCTGGCATGCAGCCTCCTCTACGGGCATCTGCTTGAGGCCCTCATTGAATATCTCCACGGCCATATAGTCACTATAGCCTATTTTATCCAGAGCCTGCACGAAGCCAGTCAAATCAATTATCCCCTGGCCTGGCACTTCCCGCTCGCCGTCACGCTGTTTGTACAAGGGCCGGTCGGGGGCATCATTAATATGGACGTGGACTACCTGCTCCGGTGCGAGTGCTTCCAGGTCAGCGACGGTATGCTGGGCATTGAACCAGTGGAAACTGTCCACCAGCAACCCCACGTTAGGTTCACCAATCTCGTCAATCAACTCCAGCATTTGGTCCATCCGCCAGATGAAGGGATTGGAGCCCGGTTCGTCGGGAAGACAATGGGGCCCACACCACTCCAGTCCGAAGCGCACGCCAAATTCGGCCAGGACCTGCGCAATCTCTCGGAAGCGCGGCACGATCATCGCGCGCAACTGTTCTGGCTGTTGCTTGGTAGCGTCCATTACCCAGGTCAAGCAGCGCGGGCAGCCGATGGCCGCGGCAACTTCGGCTTGGCGGGGTAACTGGGCCAGGCCGGCGGCAAACTCCTCATCACTTCCCCGCCATTCTACGGGCATCCCCCAAGCGGCTGGAGCAATTCCCTGACCCGAAAAAACTTGCTGAGTCGCCGCGACCGGATCATCTTGGTCCAGGGACATTATCTCGCCAATGCCAAAATCCACCCCCTGGTAGCCACACCTGCTGGCCAGGGCTACATAATCGGCCAGAGTCAATGGCTCACCCAGGATAACACTATGCAGTGAAAGTTTCACTATGTCGGCTTCCTTTCAGTTGAGCGAGTAGTTGAGGGGTATGTAACATAGGCCACGAGTGGGGGCCACAGCCGCGGCGAGTAGCCGACGGCTGCGGCCCTACAGCCAGGTTTAATGGAAGCAGAGTAGCCTGACTATCATTACTCCACTTGCTGGCCACATTCAGGGCAGAATTTGGCATTGACGGGCAGTTCAACACCACACTTTGCACAGGCACCGCCGGTTAGAGATGCACCACACTCAGGACAGAACTTGGCATCGGCGGGTGCCGTGGCCTGGCAATTGGGACACGTTATACCTGGCGCTTGCGCCGCAGGCGCGGCAGCCTGCCCCGACGCTGGAGGCGCGAATACATCACGCATTGCGCCCACCATTGCCGCACCCATCCCCAAGCCAGCGCCCAATCCGACCCCGGCTCCAGCGGTAGTGCCTACCACCCCGCCGTCACCGCCACCGGCACCCGGTATCGCTCGGATGGCTTGCGCCGTCTGATATTGAGTGAACCGTCGCATATCACCGACAGCCTCCATCGCGGCTCTCTCGTCCATCATCTTGACAACTTCCTCCGGCGGGGTCACTGCTTCCACCAGCAAGTCCACTAATTCTATACCGTATCGCTCGAAGTCTTCCCCTAACCGGCTGCGCACCGCCACCCCTAATTCATCGTACATTTTGGGCAGGTCCAACACCGTATCTATCACTTCGCCGAGGGTGTCATTGAATCGGGCTACGATAAAGTCGCGCAGCCAGGCCTCCAGGGTCTCCTGCTCATAACGGTGCTCAGTGCCCACCACCATGTTTACGAACAACTGTGGGTCAGCGATACGCATTGTGTAAACGCCGTAGGCCCGCAGGCGCACGAATTGCAGCTCCGAATCCCGGAAGACAATCGGCGAGGGCGTCCCCCATTTCATATTAGTGAAGGTACGCATGTTGACAAAGTACACTTCACATTGAAACGGTGTCTCGCCGCCGAAGGGCAGGGCGATGATGGTCTGCAACAGCGGCAGATTCAGGGAAGTCAGGGTATGGCGGCCGGGTCCGAACACATCCAGGGCCTGGCCATCACGGAAAAAGACGGCACTCTGACTCTCGCGTACAGTCAGTTGCGCCCCCAGGCGGACCGTCCCTGGCCCGTGCGCCGGCCAGCGATGAACGATCTCAGTACCGCTGGTATCTCGCCATTCTACAGTTTGCAGCATCTCCATTGATTAGCGCCTCCTCGCTATAAGGCTCATAACTGGGGATTGCATTGCTCTTGCCAGCTACGGGACTATGCCCGCCGTGACCTCGCCGCGATGGTCAATCGCGTGCTGGAGTTGGGCAATTTGCTCGTTAGCCGCAGCAATGTGCTCGGGCAAGTCATCCTCGCTGGCGGCGGCTAATGCCTGGATGGTCTTGTCAATATCCATAACCTCCTGGCGTAGTTGAAGGTCATAGTCGCACATTGCATCCAGTTGTTCCTGCTTGATCTTGACCGCATCAAACCAGCCAGTATAACCATAATCGGCGAAGCGAAGATTATCCCGCGCCTTGGTGAGTCGGCCTAACAGCCGGTCCAAGGCGTCTAACTGGTGCAGTTTGCCCTGGTCAGCCCACTTGCTGATGACCCCCTTTAGCACCCGCCGGACGTCGTCAAGCAGTCCCACTAAATGTTCTCTGACCAGTTGATCGGCTTTGCGCCGCACCTGGCGCTCGCGATAGCCGCTGAAGCCGGGTATATAACTCATTAACTTCTGCAGCGACCCCTCATCCTTCTCAATACGCTCTCGCAGATCCGACATAACTGTTGTCTCCCCTCTTGTCTTTATGTCTACATTGCGTAGGAGCAGCGTCCGCGCCGGGCCTGCGCGATAGATATCGGCGCTATCAAACCCCTCCTACACTACGAAGAAGCTCGGGCCACGGACGGCTCTCCCTCTGGCCGCCAGATAAGTGTTCTCCAATGGTTTATTCGCCTGCTCCTACCGGAATTCCTCCTTATTAGGATGAAAAATCCTGGGTGAATGAACTTGTTTAGCCAAGGGTATTGACATTTCTTGCCAGTTTTGCTATAATTACGTTTAGGTACACCCTATAATGCAGAGTAAACGCCACTAATTCACAGTCGCCGAAGTTTATTCGCAGCATTTATCAAAGCCGCCATAGATATACCTACCAATATTAGTACAGCCAGTAGTCCGGAGACTACTTCGGATTAGGCTAAGTACCGCCCAGGGGGGTGGTAGACAAGTAGCAACAGCTACAATCTGACCAGGGAAGCCTGATCGGCTTCTACTTGGCAGATTAGGTATTGCGATAATACCGCCTAGCAACACCTAAGGGCAACAGCCGACGCACTTAACGCAGGAAGACTCTGCGAGGCGCGAGGCGAGATGAAACACAGGAAGATGTTGCCACAGGTAAGCAGGCGGTTTTTTGGTGCCTGCTACTTAGCCCGCCTCCTGCGCCAGCCCCGTCAGGCATTAACAGTGCCAGCAGAACCACAGTGTGACGGTGGTTCGTCCGGCACTGCTCATATAGAGACCAACACATAATTCTATCACCAGGAGGTACACCATGATGAACCACCGACTGATAGTGGGCATGATGGGCTGTATTCTGCTTGTATGCGTGATCGGGCTCCAGGCTGGCGTCATCACCATTGACGGCAGCGACAGGGACTGGATGAGCCCCGACACGACCAATGACGATGCCCGCGAGGCCTGGTATCAGAATGCGTGGCACGACGACGTGGACATAGAGTTCAACTACTATGAGTGGGATTATGAGACTGGAAATGGATACTGCGCCTTTGCGTTCAGGACCTATGACACGATGCCGCCAGATAGTTGCGGTGATTATACCGAGATACTTATCAACGTAGACGAGGATAGCGGCACCGGTGGCGCCCGGCACGGCAGGTCTGGATTCGAATACGCCCTATACTACGACTTGAGTGCCAGTAGCCCAAACGTGATACTGTACGAGTACAACAGCGGTAGTTGGGCGGACGTCGGCGGCGCTGACGTAGATGCCTTGCGACTACCTACCACTGATTTCGTTGAGTTCCACATCAGTGCCACCGACATCGGGTTTCCCTCAAAATTCCAGTGGGCCGCGTACTACGACAATGACGATAGCCCCCCCGACGATTGGTGCCCAGATGATACCGACCAGCCGGGCTTTACCCCGGAGCCGACCACCATAGTGCTGTTGGGATTGGGACTACTGGGCGGACGCATGTGGTGGCGCCGGCGTCGTGATTGAGTATGAGAAGACGATTACTAATGAAGCACCACCAAGTGCGTTGTGAGCATTTCGCGATATTCATTTATTGGCGGCCCTCTTGGCGTGGAGGCTTCAGACAATGCCGAGAATTACGGTGCCGGATAGATGACCCATTGATAGGAGACCCGGTTTCGCTGTGGCGCACCTGCCGTCTATGGGAACATAATGAGGCCGCCATCAGAACTGTTAGGAGGGCGCCAGTGGTAACGGTGAGAGCCAAAGCGCCTGCTGGATAATATCTTCCTACTGATTAGGGACAACCGACGGTCTCAGCCATCCATATTCGGAATGAGGTAGGCGCGCGGGGCCCGTCGCTGGCAATTTGCCAGGCATTAATTAGAGGTAATAGTCTCGTCTCCCAATATTCCTTGCCGGCCGGCAAGGAATATTTTCTTATTGGTGGCTCGAGCTTAAGCAACGACAAGGACTATAAGTAGGTTAAGAAGAATTACATAGTTGATGCTGCGCGGTATTCGAACACTTTATCTGAATAACGCGGGCCAGGTGGCGAGATATGCGGCGCTGCTGGCAATAATAACCTTACTGGCCGCCCGAGCACAGGCGGGGCCGGATGATTCCGCTCTGGAGCGGCCGCCGGCGCCAGTTATTCGCCACCAGGTGGCCGATATTCTCAGCCAGCCGGAATACCAGTATGAGTACCCCAAATGGCTGCAAAGATTGAGGGACGGGGCTATTGGATTACTGGTGAGGCTCCTGGAGTGGCTACGGTTGGGCGAGGCGGCCCGAGGCCTGTACGCCACCTGGCCGGTGCTCTATTGGATTATTGCCGGACTGTTAGCCGCGGCAGTATTGGCGCTATTGTACCATATCTTCATTACTATCAAGGCTGCCTTTGGCCGGCCCCGCCGGCGGCGGCCCGCCCAGAGTCCCCTCCCGCTACCCTTGACCTCTCCGGCCGCATTGCGTCGTCAGGCTCAGCAGTTAGTGAAGGCCGGCGACTTGGCCGGGGCGCTGCGCCAACTCTATCAAGCCTGCCTGCGCTACCTGGACCAGCACGGCTATCTATACTATCATCCGGCGACCACCAACGGTGAGTACTTACGGCAAGTGGACGAGCATCCTGGGCTGACTGCGTGCTTACAGCCCATTGCCCAAGCCATGGACCGGCTCTGCTACGCGCATATCGGCGTGGGACGCTCAACATACCAGCATCTGGAGACTTTAGCCCAGCGGCTATGGCAGGAGGCGGAAACTCAACAATGAGGCGCTGGCGCGGCGTGATAATTGTGCTGCTACTGCTGGGCCTCTTCATAGCCCTGTTTGCCTATCTACAGCGCGGCTACGACTGGAACGACGATCACGCCAGTTTCCGCACCAACCCCTGGGGGACCAAGGCGCTACGCGAGTTGTGTGAGCGCAATGGCCTGGCGACCAATGCTTTGCAGCGTCCGCCGGACGAATTCGCTGCTTCCCCGCATGCAGTATTGTGCGTCTTTGATCCGACTTTCGGATTGACCGAGGAGGAGTTTAAGGCACTGGTAGACTGGGTGAAAGATGGCGGGCACATAATCTTTGCCGTCGGCGATGATGAATTAACCGTAGGTTGTTGTGGTCGCGGCTCCTGTTCCTTATCTGGTGATATTGGGCCTAACCAAACTCTTCTGGCCAATCTGGGTCTGGGCACTGAACCGTCGGGCCCCAGCGAGAAGATTGTAACGGTGGAGCCGGCCAATCATACACCGTGGACGGTGGATGTGGCCAAACTGAAGGCTAATTCTTCTCGTCGTCTAATCAGGCTTACTTCCGTTGAGCAGATTCAGGAGCATTTCCGCCGACATACTACTGGCACAGGCTTCCAGCCCGAGAAAGGTCGTCAAATCCACAGGCAGGGTGCCCAGGCTACCGATGATGACCCACTTCCCGCCATAACGCCCATCAACGTGGAGTGCGCCGAGGCCGTCGCTGGAGATGCGGCGGGGGCGCTGGTGATGAACCTGCGCCTGGGGCAGGGCGCTATCACGGTCGTCAGCGACGCCGATATGCTGGCCAACGCCCAGTTAGACCAAGCCGATAATGCTATCCTGGCGATGAATCTAATATATTCCGGCGGTCGGCCGGATGCGATATACTTTGACGAATATCATCACGGCCGCCGGGTGCGGCCTTTCATGGGTGAACGATTGCCGGGCGCACCTATCTTTGCCGGCTTATGGGCTGTCCTGGGCTGTCTGGGTCTGTATTTGCTGGGCAGTTTCTGGCGCTTTGGGCGGCCCGTGCCCTTGCCCTCTGAGCCCCGTCGCTCAATTGTCGAGCACGTGCAAGCCTTCGCCAGTTTGTACCAGAGAGCCCAGGCCAGTGGGGCGGTTGTAAGTATGGTCGCCCGCCGTTTTCGGTCGCAGTTGGCCGAGTTAACCGCCCTGGGCGCTTCGGCTTCGCCCGAACACATAGCCGCCGCCTGCGCTCGCACCGCGGACATAGATCCCAAAGCCCTGGCTCAACTACTGGATGAACTGCAAAAGATTGAGCCTGATGATAAGTTAACCCCTGTGACTACTCTGGACCTGATGCGTCGCATTGCTCATTTCGAGGAGGCCATTTTTAGCCATGGAAAAGCCCGCAGCAGCAGTATCAAAGACTTATGAACTATCTCGCCAGATCCACCAGATGCTCGCGCGGGTGATTGTTGGCCAGCAGGCCGCCATCCAGCAGTTGCTGGTGGTCATTTTAAGTCGGGGGCATGCCCTGATTGAGGGCGTGCCGGGTACCGCCAAGACGCTGTTGGTGCGAGCGCTGGCGCACTGTCTGGGCTTAGATTTCAAGCGGGTGCAAATGACCCCTGATCTGATGCCCTCGGATATCGTGGGTACTAATGTCTTTGACCTGGCTACACATACCTTTCATCTGCGCCAGGGACCGATATTCACCACAGTGCTGCTGGCTGATGAGATTAACCGGGCCGCGGCCAAGACCCAGTCCGCATTGTTGGAGGGTATGCAGGAGCGGCAGGTGACCATTGACGGGGTAAGTCACCCGCTGGATGAGAACTTCACCGTCATTGCTACCCAGAACCCCATTGAATACGAGGGGACTTACCCGTTGCCCGAGGCGCAGTTGGACCGGTTTCTGCTCAAGATTGCTATTGATTACTTGAGTGCTGTGGAGGAGGACGAGTTACTGGCCAGAGTGCACGAGGGCTTTGACGCAATGAGACTCGAGGAGGCCGGCTTGAAGACCGTGGCCACAGCCGACGACCTCGGCCAGTGTCGTCAGGAGACTCTGGAGATAACCGTCGATGAGGCGGTGCTGCACTATATCGGCCAGATTACTCGCCACACGCGGGACAACGCCCAGTTGGTGCTGGGCTGCAGCCCGCGAGCCTCGGTGATGCTGCTGGAAGCCGCCAAGACCCTGGCTGCCTTGCGCGGCCAAGATTACCTCACCCCCGACGAGATCAAGGCCATCGCGCCAGCAGTGCTGCGCCACCGCTTGATTCTGCGTCCCGAGGCCGATATTGAGGGCCTTACCGCCGATGACATCATCCAGAATGTGCTCGCGGCCATCCCCGTGCCCAGATGATAGGAACTGGGTACTGGAACGGATAACGGCAATGGGGTTCAGGATTCAGGGAGGCAGGGAACGGCAGGGGACAGGGAACTGGGAACTGGGGACTGGAACGGATAACGGCAACGGGATTCAGCATTCAGGGAGGCAGGGGGGCAGGGAAGCAGGAAAGCAGGGAACGGCAGAGGACTGGGGACTGGGAACTGGAACGGCTGACGGCAACGGCTGTTACATATTGCCTGTGGGAGGAGCGTTCTCGCCGCGACTACAGAATAGTGGCACGGGCTTCCCGCCCGTGAAAATCGGTACGCCGGGCGTCTCGCCCGTCGAGTCAGGAATAGGTGGGACGCCTGTCCTACGGATCATAGGGGGACTGCCTAACCTCGGCGAACTCAGTCGAGCCGCCTCACGCGCTTGGTTCCCCTCTGCGGAACGGAGAGTCGCCGACGCGCACAAGCCGCTGTGGCGACGGCGGGGGGTTAGCGGTGAGGCCGTCGTTCCTGAATCCTGAACGCTGAATGCTGCAAACGGATCTTGTGCTATGATTTTGAGCCTGCTTGGTTTGGCCATTCTGCTCATCGGGCCGCTACTCATTGGCGCCAGTGCCTATTTCCCCAGCCTGGCCGCAGTGGGCGGGGGTTGGATAGGTGGGGTTGTGGTGGTGGCGATTGTCGATAACCTGCTCTCGCGGCGAGTCAGCCGCGTAGTGGCTCGGCGAGTAGTGTCAGATAGATTATCACTGGGCACTGAGAATCGGATAGAAATCCACCTGCACAGCCGTAGTCGCCTCTCCCTCACTTTGTTGGTGAAGGATGACCCGCCCTGGCAATTCAACACGCCGGTCCGCCAGCAGCGGCTGAGATTGGCTCCTTTTGATGCCCGCCGCATATCGTATGTGACCATACCTCAGGCCCGGGGTGATTACCAGTTCGGCGACCTTCACTTGCGCGGCCGCTCGCGCCTGGGCCTCAGTTGGTGGCAGCGGCGCATTCCCGCTGAGGAGCAGGTCAAGGTTTATCCTGACCTCCTGCAAATCCGCCGCTATGACCTGCTGGCGCGCTCCGACCGCCTCCTGCAGGTTGGCTTCCGCCGACTGCGGCATTTGGGGGAGGGCACCGAGTTTGAGAGCCTGCGCGAGTATGTGCCGGATGACGACTTTACCGATATAGACTGGAAGGCTACTGCGCGTCGTAACAAGCCTATCACCCGCCAGTACGAAATTGAACGCAGCCAGAACGTGATACTGATGGTAGACGCGGGGCGGATGATGTGCGCCGAATTGAACGGGATGTCTAAGTTGGACTACGCCATCAATGCTGCCCTGATGCTGGCCTACGTGGCGGTTCAGAAGGATGATGCGGTCGGGCTGGTGGTCTTTGCCGATGAGATTCAGAGTTTTGTGCCACCGCGCAAGGGCAGCGCGCAAGTGGGACGCTTGCTGGAGCAACTCTACGCCGTCCAGCCGACTATGCAAGAGCCGGATTACGCCGCGGCCTTTTCCCTGCTGGCGAATCGGGCGCGCAAGCGGGCCTTGATAGTAGTATTCACTGACCTAATAGACCCACAGGCCTCCCGCCAACTGTTAGCCCACACCGCTGCCCTCTACCCTCACCATCTGCCTCTGGTGGTAACTCTGCGTGACCCCCGACTGCACGGGCTTGCCGGCCAGATTCCGCAGCAGGAATCTGATGCCTATCAGCGGGCCGTTGCCGCTGACCTGTTGACCCACCGCCAGGAGGCCCTCTCCGCCCTGCGCCAGCGGGGCGCGTCCATTATTGATGCTCTGCCTGAGCGCCTCACCGTATCGGCGGTCAACCGCTACTTGGCTCTGAAGGCCCGCGGACGACTCTAACCGACAACGGCATTAACGACTTTTGCGCGAAACTCCTTGCTGTCATAAGGTTCGGAGTAGGAATAGGGTTCAGTCGTCTCTCCCACGTAGTTGTCCTGCCGTGGTTTCCCGGACACGGTCACTCTTGTTGGAGGGCACTGCTGGCCAGTTTCCTCGCCAGAGCCAGGGCCTGGTCGCGAGTGGTTATTTGGCCGTCACCTCGGGCATCTTCAACGGCCTCCAGAATTGTTCCAAATTGAGGTCCAGGCTGCAGGTCCAACTCATCAATAAGGTCCTGGCCGGTCAGCAACGGCTCCTGTTGCTGGTCGGCTTGCCACTGGGCATACCGCGCCAGCATATCGTCCAGCAACCCCAGGGCGTGGGCTTGGCGATCCGCATCAGTGGCCGGGCCGTGGCAGGCCAGCAAATCCGCCGCCGCCAGTAGCAACAGGCCTACGCTATGGGGCGCGCTGTCGCGCATCAGCCGCCGAATAGCACTGAGGCTGAGCCCATGAGCGAGCGGCTGGCCACCGTCAACCTTGCGGATGGCTTCCCGGGTCAAGTGCAGTGGGCGCAAATGGTGCCGAATGATAGTCGTTAGCATTTGCCGCACGGCACGCCTCAAGCGCAACCGACCAGTCACCTGTCGGGCGATTTCAACACCCCTCTGTTCGTGGCCCCGAAACCATGTTCGCCCCTCCTCATCTATGGCGCGGACGTCGGGTTTGCCCAAATCGTGCAGCAGTGCGCCCAATTTCAGCCCGCTGCAATGGTCAGCCTCAGCCAGGTACTCCAATATTAGCGGCTCAGTTTGCAGGAATCGCTCGCCAGGCCGTTCCATAATCTGCTCCAGTAGTTCCACAGTCAGCAGCGTATGCTCCCAAACATCCAGATGGTGGTAGCCACCTTGATCCACTCCGCGGGCCGGGCCGATCTGAGGAATGATCTGCTCCAGCAGCCCTACCTCGTCCATTTGCCGCAGCCACCTGGTGGTGTCGGGGGCCGCCAGCAACCTCATAAACTCGCTACCAATACGCTCCCCAGCACAATCGTTAAGACCAGCAGCATACTGGCTAATCCAATCAACGGTCTGCCTGGCAATGGCGAAATCAAGTTCAGCGGCCAGCCGAAAGGCTCGCAGGAGGCGCAGGGGGTCGTCGGCCAGGACTTCGCGTGATACCGCCCGCACTATTCCCTTACTCAGATCATCCAGCCCGCCACAAGGGTCAATAATCTGCTCGGTCTCATCACCTACTCGCCAGGCCAAGGCATTGATGGTAAAGTCACGCTGGCACAAGTCGGCTGCAATGTCTGGGCCGCGCAGGGCACAGAAATCTAACACCTGGCTGCGTTCACCAGGCGCGGACTTAACTACAAGTCTAACGGTGGACAACTCTTCGTGCAGCATGACCAAAGTGCTTGGCACCTGCTGGGCGAGGGCCTCACCGAATTGAACCGGATTAGGCAGGGCCAGGTCCCAATCTGCCGTCGGGCGATTCAGCAGAATATCTCGCAGGCCTCCGCCCACCAAGTAGACGGGCTGTGAGCATTGCGCGACCAGGCCGCTCAGCCGACGCCGCACTGGGTCAGCCGCCCAAATCTCCTTAATTCCTTGCCTATCCATACCAATCCGGTTAGTAAGGGGTAATTGATGCCAGTTTGCTTGACAGCACTATGGCGAAGACTACTTGCAGCGTCATCAGCCCGGCACCTGTCCACACCAATTTTCCCTCCCGTAGTTCCGCCAGGCTGTAGGCGGCTGGCAGAGCCACCAGGGGCATCAGGAAGACCCAAATACGCCCCACTTCACCACGAGTTGACCCCGAAATCAGCAACAATCCCACTATCACTATCAGTCCCCAGACGAAACTGTGGGCGAGATGAGGCCACCGATGACTGGACAAGCCTTGACAGGTAGTCGCCACCGCAACTGTTGCCAGCGCCGGCCCCATAAACAGTAACAGGTCATAAAGATTCATTGGCACCCAAACCCAGTAACTGCGCCCCCAACTGGCGAGAATCTGCTGGTGAGCCGTTAGAGAGGCAAGTAGGGCTGACAGCACGTTATACCCAGACCAGGCATATAGTGCTGCATAGGCGGTAACGAAGGTAGCTAAGCACACTGCCAACCCACCACCGATAGCACGACGTTGGTCAAGCGAAGCCTGACGCCACGCAGTAATGGCTACGGCTACTGCCAGCACGGCCAAGGTCGGATATCCGAAACTCCACATAAGCATAATGGCCGCAGCGGCGCCGGCTAACAGATAAGCCCACCAGCGCCTCCCGCGCAGGGCCAGCAGCCACAGATATACGAAAGTAGCAGCAAGCACAGCCCCCAGACCGTCAATGGTCGGAGTGAAATGGAGCAGAGAAGGCAAACTGATGGCCAACAGGGCCATAATAAGGCCGACGCGGCGATCAAAGATGACTGCACCAATGCCGAAGGCTGGTAGTGCGATTAGCACCCAAATTGTGGACAGAATCAGAGCAACCACTAACGCAATAATAGCATCCAGAGGTGATAACGGTACGGCGGTAAAGTTTCTGATGGTCTGGCGCAGGTTCGGGACTGTCAGTCCCAAGCGGCCTTCAAGTATATGCCCAAGCGCCCCAGGCACATAGGGATGACTTAGAAAGTATGACCGCAGGGCGTAGCAGAATAGCACCGGTCCGGGAGGATGAGTCCTAACCCGGTCAGGGATATCAGGGTCGGATGCTCGGCGCCGATACTCCGCCAGATAACGGCTGACGTGTGGAATTTGCAGCGCCTGGTGGTAATAACCCATAGAAACGTCGCTGACGATGACCGCCGGCGCTGACACCCAATAGGCTCGGTCATTCGCGGCTATTCCCATAGCCGCTACCGCTCCCAGCACAATGAGCAGTGCCAGCAGCAACCCGCACCGGCGCTTGGTGGGGACCCGGCCAGCGCGCAGGCTGTCCAATACAACTAACGCTGCCAAGAGACTCGCCGCGGCCGCGGCCAGACTGGCTCGCCCGGGCATAAGGGGAGTTTCGCGCAACCGCCAGACCCATTGGCGCGAGACCCCTAAGGGCAGCAGATTCGTCCACAACAGAGCGCCCACCACCGCCGTGAGCAAGCCGGCGAGGGGCAGCATAAGAGCCCATATCAATCGGCGCTGAGGTCGGCTGATGGCTCTTCGTCCTCCTCATTATCACTTGCCCCACCGTTCTCGCTACGGGGGAGCGAAGATGCAGGTGAGGTGGAAAGTCGCTCACTCGTGGATAGTTGTTGGGCTGCCTGTGGGATCTGTAACTCCGGCAGTTGCGGCAACTCGTCAAGATCCTTCAGACCAAAGGCGGATAAGAAATCAGGAGTAGTTTCAAGTAGGAACGGGCGCCCCGGCGCGTCCTTGCGGCCGGTCAGACGGATCAGATTCTTCTCCAGAAGCGTCTGAATGACACTACTGGAATTCACTCCCCTTACCTCGTCAATCTCGGGACGGGTAATGGGTTGGCGGTAGGCAATGATGGCCAAAGTCTCCAAGGCTTGGACTGACAGCCGCTCGGGAGGGGGCTCCAGAAACGCCTGGACCAATGGGGCATACTCCGGCCGCGTAGCCAGACTGTAACCGCCGGCTATTTCCACGATATATACTCCGTGGTCGCCCAGCCGCTCAGCCAGTTCATCAATGATAGCCGGTATCTCATCAGGAGCAACTTCCAGATGGGCCGCTAAGCGGGGGGCGGAAACCGGCTGGCGGCTGACAAATATAAGGCATTCGGCTGCGGCTGGTAGATCTTGCTGGGACCGTGGCATATTGGGTAATTGCCTCAAGTGTTGGAGTATAATTGAGTTAGATATTGCTACTGGTGATGTTACAATATCGGCACGTCTTGCTCGTTGAGTGCGATTCACGTTTAACCAGCGGCGCCCAACTACTAAGCAAGTTCGATAACTATTCCTGCCCGGGGACCTTCCTGATGCACCCGGACACGGCGGCGGCGGATTAGCTCTAAAATAGCCAGGAAAGTAAGTATTATGATTGCTCGCGTGGCCGGCATATCTACAAGTTCACAGAACCTCAGTGAAAGAGGAGCCGCGACCTGCAGTTTACTGAGCACCTGTTGGATGCACTCACCAATAGTTATTGAGGGACGCGCAAGTTGACCAGGTGGTTCCGGTTCGGCTTCCTGGAGCAGTTTGCGCACCGCCGTCACCATATCAAATATTGACACATCTTCCAGACGCACAAAGCCACTGGCAACACCACTGGACTCCCTCACTGAGCGTAAGTATATCTGTTGGCGCAGTTGACGGGCTTCATCAAGGACAACCGCCGCCTGCTTGTAGGCCCGATATTGGGCCATGCGCTGGCGCAGGCGAGTCTGCAATTCGGCTTCATCGGGTTCTGGTTCCTCTTCGGTCGCGGTAGGAGGCAGCAGCCGGCGGGACTTGATGTGGATTAAGGTGGCCGCCATGACCATGAACTCGCTGGCCACACCGATGTTTATTATCTGCATCGTGCGAAGGTAGTCCAGGTACTCGGCGGTAATACTGGCTATCTCTACCTCACAAATATCCACTTCTCGCTGCTTGATTAGGTGCAAGAGCAGGTCCAACGGACCTTCAAATATCTCGATCTTCACCGGGTAACCAGTGAATAACTCTAATTGTGGCGAGTCGGCTACGGTTAGTGTGCTCATAATGACGTACCTCACCGGCGTCAGTCGGGACACCCTTCGGCAGGCTCAGGACAAGCCGGATACCGCTTCTACAGCACTCAGCGTTCGGGATTCAGGAACGACAGCCTCACCGCTAACCCCACGCTGAAGCGCTCTGGCGGGCAAGCGCGTCGGCGGCTCTCCCTTCCGGAGAGGGGAACCAAGCGCGTGAGGCGGCTCGACTGAGTTCACCGAGGTTCGGCAGTCCGCCTATGATCGGTAGGACAGGCGAGACACCCGTCGTACCGATTTTCACGGGCGGGCAACCTGTGCCACTATTCTGTAGTCGTGGCGAGGACGCCGCTCCCACAAGCAAGGTATGGCAGCCGTTGCCGTTAGCCGTTCCCTGCATCCCGTTCCCCGTCCCCAGCTACAGATTGCGGATACGACTCATATCTCCTACAATCATAGACAGTGGCTCTCCCCGGCGGCCGCCCCCGACAATTTCTACGTCTCGGCCGACTACTGAATCAACCAGTCCGACGGTCAGGTCGCGGATTTCGCAGTTTTCTTGGACGATACAGTTGCTTAGGGTCGTATGGGCAATGTGGCAGCCGGCCTGCACACAAACATACGGTCCCAGCGAACAATGCTCAATGACACACTGGTCGCCGATGATGCTGGGACCAATTACGGTTGACGCGCTGATACGGGTGTCACTGCCCACACCAACCATGCCTTCTATTTTACTGGATTCATCTACGAGCCCCTGTACCGTCAACTCGCAGCGATCCAGATAGAATCTGTTGACCAGGAGCAGATCCTCAGGGTAACCCGCATCTTCCCAGAATCCCTCCAGACGGTGGGCAATGACGCCTCCTTCATTGTCCAGAAGCCACTGTATGGCATCCGTAATCTCATATTCACCGCGAGCGGAGGGTTTGATGTGGTCAATAGCCTGGAAAATGTGCGGAGTGAAAGCGTAGATGCCAACAATGGCCAGGTTACTGGGCGGATCGGCCGGCTTTTCCACCAACTGCACGACCGTATCTTGTTGCATTTCAACTACGCCGTATCGGCGCGGGTCATCTACCTCCTTGACCCACACGGCCGCGTTAGCCTGCTGCTGTTCAAACCGGTCCAGCAACTCAGTCAGGTCCGGTTCGACTACAGTATCTCCGAGGTAGACCACAAAAGACTCCTGGCCCACAAACTCACGAGCAGTATTGACCGCATGGGCCAACCCCTGGGGTTGCTCCTGGGTGAGATAGGTGGCCGTTAGTCCCCAGTGGCTGCCTTCCCCGACATATTCTTTGATCGCCTCGGAGTAGTGGCCCACCACTAACCCCACTTGCTTGATGCCCGCCGCTGCCAAGTCTACGAGTATCCAGTCTAACAGCGGCTTACCAGCCACTGGCATCAAGTGCTTAGGACTTAATGAAGTCAGGGGACGGAGGCGTGTGCCTTCGCCGGCGCATAAGACTATCGCCTTGGTAATAGGCATTTCGTACTCTCCCACGTCCGCCCAATCTACAATCGGTTCGGATGATGTTTAGTAGGTGCCAGAGGCCCTCGAAGGTGTGATTTTCATTGCCGCGCGGACCTTGATCATCGTTTGGGCCGCTACTTCTCGGGCTGACTCAGCGCCGGCCGCCAGGACCTCGCGGACCACCGACCGGTCAGCCTCCAGATCGGTGCGGCGCTGCATTATCGGCTCCAGAGCCACCAACAGGTGCTCAATAAGTTCGGCCTTGCAATCCACGCAGCCCAACTCACCGGATTGGCAACTCGGCTTTATATGCTCGGTTCGCTCTTTATTGTAGATATTGTGATAGACGAATACCGGACACTTATCCGGGTGGCCCGGGTCGCCCTGGTAGATCTTTTCGGGATCAGTAAACATCTTACGAATTTTCTCGGCAATCGCCTCGGGCGAATCATTCAGGTCAATAGTGTTACCATAAGACTTGCTCATCTTGCGGCCATCGGTGCCCGGGATTACCGGAAACTGGCTCAGTTTAGCCTGCGGCTCAGGAAAGACCGGCCCGTAAATGTGGTTGAATCGGCGGACTATCTCCCGGGTTAGTTCAAGATGGGGCAGTTGGTCTTCCCCTATGGGGACAGTGTCAGCCTTATAGATGATAATATCAGCGGCCTGCAAGACCGGATAGCCCAGGAAGCCATAGCCGGCAGTGCGCTCCTCACCCAGTTGCTGCTGTTGATCTTTGTAAGTAGGGCAGCGCTCCAACCAGGACACTGGAGTTACCATTGACAGCAACAGATGCAGTTCGGCATGCTCTTTGACGTCAGACTGGACAAATAGCACGCTGCGCTCAGGGTCCAGGCCCGCGGCTAACCAGTCAATGGCGACCTGCTCGATGTTCTCGCGTAGTGGCTCGGTATCCTCATAAGCAGTGGTCAGGGCATGCCAGTCGGCAATCTCGAAGAAGCACTCATAGTCATCCTGGAGTGCGGCCCAGGTACGCAAGGTGCCCTCCAGATGTCCTAAGTGCAGCCGGCCGGTGGGCCGGTGACCACTGAGAATTCGTCCTTTCTTAGGCACTACGTTACCTCCTGAAGATTGTAGTCCGCAGTTCGATCAGAATACCCCACCTGACCCCACTAATAGATGATATACTATTTGGGCCAAAGAAACAATAAAGTGCGCACCGAAGAAGATTATCCCCATCAGCAACATTATGCCGTAGCGTTGGTAGAAATAGGCCAGCCGCTGCGCCGAGTGCACGGGCAGCAAATTGCTCAGAATGTGAGAACCATCCAGCGGGTAGATAGGGATCAGGTTGAAAAAGCCCAGCAGCAAGTTAATGAGTATTACCCAGTGAAAGGCAGAAGCATATACCCCTGCCAGGCCGAAGCGCAGCGGGATAGCAAATAAAATAGCCATAACGAAATTAGAGCCGGGCCCGGCAAATGAGACCAATATCTCATCACGGCGGGGATTTCTGAAGTAGGCGGGATTTATGGGCACCGGCTTACCCCAGCCAATACCAAATAAGAATATCATTGTAGTACCTATCGGATCATAGTGATCCAAGGGATTCAGAGACACCCGTCCATTCATACGGGGCGTGGGATCACCGGCCATATCAGCAACCTTGGCGTGGGCAAACTCGTGAACCGTTAGGGCAATGGTCACCGCCACTACTGATGCTAAGAGCAGGCCCGGGTCAAAATGTCCGCTGAGTATCTGGTGTATTAGCATACCTGTAGGGGCGGAAGTGCGAAGCATCTTCCGTCCCGCCTTCCTCCATTCTGTCCCCATCCACCCGTGCCACCACGGGCTACATTTCTGCGGCCCCCGCTAAATACGCCAGGGCAGCCGCCAGTTGCTGTTCGGCCGTGGCCTGTGGATTGTCCAGTTTCAATCGGAGGGCCTCTCTAAGAGCCCCAGCAAACCCGGGACCCGGCTGGGCCCCGGCGGCAATAAGATCATCTCCGTCAATATCGCAACCCACGCCGCGCAACTGGTGCCAGAACTCCTCAATGCGTCTCCTCGCAACTGGCTGCTGCGCTGCCCACAGAGCAACTGCACCCACCAGGCTCAGAGCTTCCAAGGCGAAGTACAGTTCGCTGTGCCGGACTTCAGAGGCTAATAACGTTGACGGCGGCTGCCTCAGGAATCTTATAGCATCATCCACTGCCTTTTGCTCATCGCGACTAAGATGTATGTGAGTCGCCACCGCAGCGGGATTACAGCCGGCCTGGTGGGCCAATAGTGACAGGTACACCAATGCCGCGGTGGAATCCTGCGGCCCGCTGTGGAGCGCTGACCAGGCATGGGGCACCTGCTGGAGAACTGACCCCAATTGCTCACCGGTAACCTCACCCAGACCTAAGGCCGCCAGTATCCCCAGTTGGCTCAAGCGCAAGATTGCGGCCACTGCTGACTTCACCTGCAGCAGCGGCAGCAGCACATCCCGACAGCGCTGTGGGGAGACCTCGGCCAAAGTCCCTTCACTGACGGCTTTGGTCAGCAGGTTCTCGGTGGGCTCATCCATATGAAAGCCCAAGCGGACCTCACACTCCACCGCCCGAATGATACGGGTGGGATCATCGCGGAAACTGTGGTCATTCAGAATGCGCACGATACCCTTTTCCAAGTCACTGTAGCCCCCGCAAGGGTCGTACAGTTGACCAAAGTTCGGCGGGCTGAGAGCCACCGCCATAGCATTGATGGAGAAGTCGCGTCGCCACAAATCTTCGTGCAAATTAGCGGGCTGTATCGTGGGCAAGGCGCCGGGAAACTCGTAGCGCTCGCGGCGGGCAGTGGCCACATCTAATTCATCACCACCGGAGAGTTGTAAAGTTGCGGTCATAAACTCTTCGTGGAGCGAATACTCAACACCCAACTGCTCGGCCAAGGCCGGAGCGAATTGCAGGCCATTGCCCTCCACCACCACGTCAAGGTCAGCGGAAGGGCGGGACAGCAGCATATCCCTGACCGGTCCCCCTACCAAGTAGGCCGCCATTCCTAACTCATCGGCCAACCGCCCTGCCTCCCGCAGCAGATTATAGTGCTGAGGACTGAGCTGGGCTTCCAGCAGTGCAGCCAGATTGTGAGGCACTATCCCTGAAGCCATTAATCACAGCCCGCAGGTATGTCTGCACTCATTGAACGGGATTGGCGCCCTTGCTCTACTCAATACGACGATTATTGTACATACTGCCCTTTTAATATCTGTATTTTTTCTATGGTCTTTTCCGCTACCACTTTTTCCTTGTTGAAATGTCTCCGCATTCTCTCCAGAAATTCGCCTTTTCCCTCGTCAGTTTCAAAATGTTTCATTAGCCTTGCAGTGTAGGCCAGATTCTCTTCTACTTCCAGAGGTATCCTTTCGCTATCATGTCTTACTGCTTCCTGCGGACAGATATCATGGCAATGTCCGCATCGGATGCAACTATCCATATCTATATGAGCTTTTTCATCTTGTAGACAAATTGCACCGACCGGACACTCTTCAACACAGAGGCCACAACCAGTACAATCTTCCTGTTTTACCCAGGGCATATTTATCACTTCCCTAAATGTGAGTTAGCCGCCTGCTCATTCCGCGTTGTCTACGCGTCTCTCAGGCGGGCCGGAATTACATCCCGGCTTACCAAATCCTCCACAGTCTCGCGCTGGGCAATGAGGTCGGCCTGGCCCTCGTTGACCAGAACCATCGCCGGACGAGCGAACCGATTGTAGTTGGAGGCCATTGAGTAGTGATAAGCGCCGGTGGAGAATACTGCCAGTATATCGCCTTCCTCCACCCGAGGCAGAGCGGTTTCGGGTATAAGGGTATCGGTCTCACAGTGTTTGCCGACAATCCTGACGGGCATTGTGGACTCCTGGTCAGCCTTGTTAGCCACTACGGCGGTGTACTCAGCACCATATAGGGCAGGCCGGGGATTGTCGGATAGACCGCCGTCAACCGTCACGTAGGTCCGCACCCCAGGAATGTTCTTAATCGGCCCTACTGTGTACAGGGTAGTGCCGGCAGGTCCGACAATGGAACGACCCGGCTCTATTATCAGCCTGGGCACCGGATAATCATAACAATCGGCAGCCTGCTGGCAGGCGGGACAAATTACCTCGGCTAATTCTTCAATGGTAGGCGGAGCATCTTCGGGAGTGTACGCAATCCCCAGGCCGCCGCCGAGATTCAGTTGCTGGACAGTAACATCACACTCCCGGCGAACTTGGGCGAGGAATTGCATCACCAAATCTACAGCCCGCTCAAAGCAGTCCAGAGCAAACAATTGCGAACCAATGTGGCAGTGCAGGCCGGTAAGATTAAGCCCGGGTAGTTCCAGGGCCAATTTGATCCCCTGCATGGCCGCACCTGAGCTGATACCCAGGCCAAATTTACTGTCCACCTGGCCGGTCTGGATGTAAGTATGGGTATGAGTCTTAATTCCCGGCGCGACCCGAATGAGGATGTCAACCGCCTTGGCGCAGGCGGTAGCTAATTCCGACAGTCGCTGCAATTCTGAGAGGCAATCAACCACCACCCGACTGACCTGGCCCGCTACGGCCATCTGCAACTCCTCATCGGACTTGAAGTTACCGTGGAGGAGCATTTTAGCGGGCGGGAATTCGGCTACTTGAGCAGTGTAGAGTTCGCCGGCGCTGCAGACTTCCAGACTTAAACCTTCCTGCTGGATTAGCCGACACAGGGCCGCATTCATTAAGGCCTTACCCGCAAAGGCAATCTCCACCTCAGGGAGCCGGTCCTGGAAATTGTCTTTGTACTCGCGGCATCTCTGCCTGAAAAACGACTCATCCAGAACATACAGCGGTGTTCCCCACTGGGCGGCCAGACTGACCGTATCACAGCCGCCGATGACCAGGTGGCCGCGGTCGTCTACTGTTTGTGTGCCCCGTAATAGTAGATAGGAATTACTCATCAGCGCTAACTGGCCCTTTCGTAAGGGTGTTGATTAAACCGTTCATCGTCTGCAAACTTATCCGGGCCAAGCATCCTGTAGCCGGTTATTGGCTTGCCCTGGGGCCGGCCCAACTGCCTGACAGACAGGAAGTCGTGTCCCCACATTAGTACAAGGCAGTCCCGATGCCTACTTGGGACTGCCTCGTTTATGTCTGTAGTTGTCTGCCGGATTCACCACGGACCTTACAGATCGTTACTGCTTACCACGACTTGTCCAGTGGCGGGATTGAACCGGATAGTAACATTCAGGGTATCGGCCAGGAACTGCAAGGGAACCATCGTCCGACCGTGTTTGATATAGGGGGCCAATACCAGAGTCTCAGTTTCCTCATTGACTTGTACCTGGGGATTCCCGATCTCCAACTGCATGTCCAGGTCCTCGCTGATTGCATGCACTTTCTTCTCCACGTGGAACCAGTACAAGACGCCGTCGGTATGCTCAAATATCTCCCGCAACGGAGCAATAGAGATACCTTCCTTGAGTTCCGGAGCGGCCCGCAGGTCAAGCAGATCACCGTCAAAGACGATCTTTATGTCTTTAACCGCGGCCACCGCAGCCGGTACTGCGGGTATCGTGGTCGGGGTTGTTACTTTGTTGCCATAAGGTCGACTCGGCGCAGTAGAACGGGGAATCATAACAAGTTGATACTCATTTGCCGTGAGCGACGCTGGGGCGGCATCAGTGGCTCTGGCCGGACCAACTCGCAGAGGCCATGAAGCCGAGTCGCCTACCGGCCTTGCTGTGCGGGTGGCAGGAGCGGTCGCAAAGTTGGCGGCAGTCGGTCGCGCCGCTATTGCTAACCAACCGGCCCCCGCGGCCGGCGATGTCAGTACTGACTCAGTGATTCCTGGCCGTACAACTGATTCGGTCTGGGGAACAGTATTCCGGACAGCGGCATCAGCAGGCAAGGTAGTCAATATGGGCTGGGCGGCAAGGGCGGCAATTTCGGTTTCTGCGGCCGATCCAGTATCCCACTGGGTTTTGGCAAGCACGGGCGGCAATACCCTGGTCAAAGCAGGACCACCTACAGGGCTCGTTGACTTTATCATCTCAGCCGGCGAAGTATTATGACTGCCGGCCACAGCCGTGGGGCGGAACGGAGTTGGTACGGCTGCAGCAAGCAGCCAGCCAGCCTCCGCTAACCTACTTCCTACTGCACCGCCCGTTGCGACTGGCGACCCCAGCTGCGTGGGTCGACTCGTGCCCGCACTCGCTACTCCGGTATGACCTGGCAGCGTGGCTATCGTCGTCTCGGCACCAGTGGTCCCTGCTGGAATTGCAGCCGGACTTTGGATTACTTCAGGTGGCGACCCGGCCGGTTCCTCAGGCTGAGAGACGGGTTCAGTAGGGCTCCCAAACTGTTGCTGGTCGGTGGTGCCTTCACCCAAAGGCGTGGGGGCCGGCACCGGAGCAACCACCATCGGTGCAACCGTCGGCTGGGTTGGTATGACATCAAAGGCTTGTGGGGCGGTAGTCATGGCCCGGTTTTCGACAATTACCGTCACCTCGGCAGATCCTGCTTCATTTTCGGCGGCATCCCAGGCTTTGGCTTGGAGTATATGGGGCCCATCAGCCACCTTGGTGGTATCCCACTTGGTGGTGTAGGGCGGGGCATGCATTATCATAGTCTTGAAGACGCCGTCCACATAGAAAAAGACTGTGGTAACCCCTACATTGTCGGTAGCGTTGGCCTTAATCTGTACATCCCCAGATACTTTGGCTCCTTGAGCAGGGTAGTAGACTTGAATGGCCGGGGGTATCTGATCAGGAGCCTCGGTGGTAACTTTCTTTACCTCCACGACAATTGAGGCGCTGCCTTCCTCTCCCTCAGCGTCAATGGCTTTAGCCTTGATAGTGTGGGTAGTGGCGGCGGCGAAAGTAAAGTCCCATGAGAAGTTCTGCCTGCCTTCCAGTCGAGGCACGGGCAGCAGCCAGTGGCGGGCAAGTTGGCCATCAACCAGTAGTTGGATGGCTACAATGGGTTGCTCACTATCGCTACGATAGGCTACTTCAATCATGGTCTGCCCATAGACTACTGCTCCATCTGCAGGCTTGGTTATCACTACCACGGGCGCCCCCCAAGCCGCAGCCGGCAGCAGCGACATTGCCACAAAGCTTATCAGACCACAGTACGCTACCAAAGACCAGAACATAGAGCGAAGTGTTGACATTGGTATTTCCTCCCTCAATATGAACTGCGATGTCGTTGTGCAAACTTTATGCCAACCTGCATCTCAGCATACCTACCTTTACAGACCTACACTGAGCGGGCCGGCGAAACCTGCGCTCACCATTCGCTGAGATGTGTACGTCGTCTTATGAGTCCGTCTATACCCCTTCTTCAACAGTATTGTACTAAAAGTGACAAATAAAGTCAAGTGCCTCGGTATTATCTTACCCACAACCTTGCGTCTGATGGGATTTATAGGGTGGCGCCACATATATGATAGTGATGGGAAACAAGCAATAAATAGGAATGGGGTGGTCTTTGATTACTGCCGACGCGTTGAACGGCTGCCTTGGTATCTTGACAACAATGCGGCAATGATATACAATTTGGACAATGTGCAACAATGACAAACAAGATGGGGGCAAAGTTAGACCATAACTGGGAGTGGCCATGGAGAGAACCCCGATGACGCCAGCACAACAATCTGATGATGATAGCGATACTGCGCAGATTGAGCCTGTGGTGGGCCCGGACATTGATGGACTACTGCGTCGGGCTACCAATCTGCTAAGTGAAGGACGCCACGAGCCGGCCATAGGGCTATGTCAGCAGGTTATCCGAGAGAATCCCGAAGCCACCGATGCATATGTACTGTTGGGGATGGCTCAGGAGGAGCAAGGCAATCTGCACCTGGCCATTGAGGCCTACGAGCAAGCGCTCTCCATTGACCCCGAACGATCCACTGAGCGAGACAGCATTGCTCGGTTAGAGGAGCAACTGGCCGAAGAAGCTGTGGCGCGTGAGCCTGAGCGAGGCCGCCTCCAGCGTCTGGCCCGGGTGGCTCCGATTGTGTTGGGAGTAGCGGTGGCTTTTCTGGTGATCGTCGGCGCAGCAGCCTTGATACTGCGGATACGCCACGGGCGACAGATCGCGGCCCAGCAGGAAGCCTACCAGGCGGCGATGCAGCAGGGACAGGACCTGATAGCCGAAGGCCATTATGAGGAGGCTATTGCCGCATTTCGCAAGGCCTGCCAGGTCTGGCCGGACGACCTCACAGCCCGCAAGTGGTGGCGGCGAGCCTATACTCTGGCCGGCCAGCAAGTGGAATACGAAGGATATGTGCAGCGAAGCGGCGCGGGGAAGCTGTCGTTGAAGCCGGCAGCCAATCCCTTTGCACCCGTGCCTATCGGTCCCCAATCAGCACAGCCAAAGAGTTCTTCAACAGCCGGTGGCACCTCGCTGCCCACCTCATCTATACCGGCGTGGGACATGCCGCCGCCTACCCCAACGGGACAGGAAGGACCCGGGCCGCTACAACTGCCGGAAGATTTGCCCACAGGCGAAGCAGGTAGCAATGCGAGTACTACTGGCCCGGACATCGCTGCCCCATCAGCGGGAGGAACTAACCAACGACCCGAGGGAGAGATTACCATTTGGGTCAGTGAACCACAGCAGCAGCGTCGCAGTGGTTCCACCGGCGACGAGTTGCGCGCCGCGGCGGACCGACTGCGTTATGATGGTCGTTACCCAGAAGCGATACAGAAGTATCAGCAGGCCAGAGAACAGTATCACCGTGAGAGCCAACAGGATCCTATAACAGCACCAGCCAAGAAGAGCGCTATTGAATCATGCGATCAATCTATCAAAATATTGCGAGATCAGTCGGGCGAGTAGCCGCTTATCCTTGGCTGTTGATAGCAGTAGCCGGGTTTATAGTCTATTCGGGGGCTCCCGGTGGGGTCAGCATAGCAGCCAAGGCAGAAATCAGTGCAGATGGGTTAGGGCCAGCTCGTCAGGCTATAAGCAACAGAAACTGGGCCCGAGCCATGGAGTTATTGGACAAAACATTATTGCACGGCACTGAGAAGGTAGAGGCATTGCTACTGAAGGCGAAGATATATGCAGCATTGGGAGAGGCAGATAAACAACGACAAGCGCTACAGGCCGCCGTGGCATTGGACGACAGTCTGTGTGAGCCCAGACTGATTCTGGGAATGCTGGAGGAAAACCGAGGTCTGTGGCAGAGAGCCGCAAAGTGGTATCGGCAGGCCATTGATAGTAATCCGGGCTGCAGCGCGGCATATCTACAGTTGGCCGATCTGTACCAGAACAACAACCAACCTCGTCAGGCACTATCAGTGTTGCAACAGGCAGTTGAGAATAACCCCAGCAATACGCGGTTGTTAGCTGGATTGGCGGATATGTGCGAAGAGCGTGACCTACTTGAGCAGGCTGAGACGGTATACGGACAAATCGTGACGGTGGGTGATGATTCGGCCAAAGCGGAGGCTTACCGCCGACTGGGCGGGATATATACGCAAGTAGGCCAGTATGCTGATGCGTTTGAGTGTTATGCGAAGGCGGCTGAACTACAGGGGGGGGTCGGCGCACTTGATCGGAGCGGATATAACCAGATATTCAGGGCAGCTGACGGTGCTGTCAGTGACGCTCTTCAGAAGGCCTGGAAACCATTTACCGCTCATATAGGGGGCGGGCCGGTAGCCCGCGAGGAAGCATATGTGGCAGTGGAAGCCGCAGCCCGACAGATACAGCAGATCAAGCAGTTTGCCGGGCAACTCAAAGTGCCCCCAGCCCTCCAGCCAGTTCACAACCAGCGCCAGTTATTCTATTCTGTGTCCGCCGAGGCCGCCTTTACCGCTCAAATGTACTTGGACACGGGCAACAAGCAACTGCGAGACGCCGCCGGTCAACGTCGTTACCAGGCTGAGCGCGAAGGCGAAGAACTGGTAGCGCTCAGCCGACAGTAGGGGCCGAGCATGAGATGAACGAAAGCCTGTTGCCGGCAGTTGCTAAAATGTTATTCATCGCCGCTGGTATGCTTGCAATACTGGGACTTGCCCTTTGGCTTCTGAGCAAGGTGGGCATTGGCGAACGGCTGCTGCCTGGTGATATAGTCATTCAGCGACCAGGCTTTAGTTTCTACTTCCCACTGGCAACGTGCTTACTGATTAGTGTGGTACTCAGCGCCATACTGGTGCTGGTGGGACAGTTGCGGAAGTAGTCGGTGGCGATCAACGGCTTTGTATGCGTATTGTTTGATGCAGGAGGATGAAATTAGTATGCTGATGCACGAGTGGCTAAAGTATCGGGAGCAGCAGATAAAAAAGGCCGGGGGACAGCAGCCAGAGGCAGAAGGCAAACAAGGGGTGGAAGCAGAAAGGGAGCACCTGGCCGACGAGCGGGCCGATGCCACTGAGGAGCAGGCGGAGGAGGAAGCCACCGGGCGTTATACTGAAGCGCGACGGATTGCCGCCGAGGTCAGTGAGCGGACCGATGAGGCCCAGTCCAGCCGGCTGCAGGCTCTGCTGGCCCGGCAACAACGACTGCCGCTGGAAGTAGAAGCAGCACAATTCCAGTCATCTGAAGGACGAAGACGAGCCCAAGAGAATCGGGAACAGTTGGTTGAGCGATTGTTAGACCCCACTTTGACAGTGAGTGAAACCGCCACGCTGCTGGGCGTGTGCCCGACGACGGTGCGCCGCTATACCAAGCGCGGTGTGCTTAACTGCTTCCGCACTCCCGGCAATCAACGACGCTTCAAATTATCTGACATCATAAGTTTCATGGAGGAGCAGCAGAGGCAATAGCCACGGGTATACAACCTGGGGGAAACAGATGGCGTTGCGTGTGATAGTTTTCGGTCCGGAAGATATCGTCCAGAGCCTGCAGGCGGCAGGTATGACCGGGGGAGCCCTGCGCTTTGTGGCTGCCGACCCGTCAGTAGAGGGGCTGCCGAGGTTGCAAAGCGAAGACTTTGACGGGATCGTTGTGTGTTTGCCTACTGTCCGTACTTCTCCCCAGCAGTTGTGCGAGCAGATACGAGCAGTCAGTAAACTCCCGATGGTAGTGCTGGCCGAGGAGGCAGATGCCGACACGGTCGTGGAGGTTCTGGCGTGGGGGGTCGACGAGTGCCTCCCTGCCAACCTGTCGGGTAGGGAGATTGTTACTCATTTGCGGGCCCAGATTCGCCGGGCCACCGAGTATGTACCTGAGGCCCTGGTGCCCGAGGAATTTCAGGTCGGCTCCCTATACATAAACGTGCCGCGTCACGTGGCCACGCTGGGCGACGAATCACTGGACTTGACCCCTAAGGAGTTCGAACTGCTGGCGTATTTGGCCCGTCATCCGGGACGCGTGATGCCCCGCGAGCAAATCATTGCCGATGTTTGGAACGAACAACTAAACGCGGCCAGCCGTAGTCTGGATGTGCATATCGGCCGGCTGCGCCGCAAGATTGAGACTGATCCCCGTAATCCAAAGTTGCTTACTACTGTCGCGGGCGTCGGTTATTGCCTGCAAGTTAATTGAGAGGATCCTTCATTCACCAACCCCAGACAATGCCCGGCCACGCAGGGGTAAGTCGCGCCAGGTGCTAATCCTTGTCGTCTCAAGGCGAGGTGTAAGGGCCTCGCCTGTATCCTAAGGGGATGGCTGCACCAGATAGGCAATAGCAGGATGGTCGTAGTATGAGAATAAGTTCCATCAAGACCGGCATCTTTCAGGCTCCCGCGCCGACGGGGGCAGAGTCCCAGATGAGCGAGGCTGGGCACTGTTACCTTCTGGGACTACAGACCGATGAGGGTATTAGCAGTTGGGGCGAGGCGCATATCCGCTCAATAGAGCATTTGGCCGAGGCGGCAGAACTTTTCGGCACGGCGTTAGAGGGCGCTGATCCACTGGACCGTGGTGTACTATGGGAACGGCTGGTGGCGGCGCTGGGCGAGGCCAAAGTGCCCTTAGGTGAGTATATGGGGGCGTTGAGCGCTGCTGATTTGGCGCTGTGGGACCTGGCCGGCCAGGCCTGTGGATTACCAGTATTTCGACTGTTAGGTGGCGCGCATTTC
>JALGUR010000120.1 GCA_029820565.1 Candidatus Zipacnadia bacterium | reverse complement strand
AGCCGCTAGCTGTTGCGTGTCTCAATAGCTGGAACAATCAAAGCGCACACAAGATAATTCCTCACTACGTCCCTGTCAACCTTCCCGCGCAGGGATTTCCCAGAGTATCCTCAGCAGATTCCAACTCGGTCGTTACCAACATTTTTCACACAAACTCCTGGAACCGTCAACAGGACAGTTTCAACATGTTGCAAAATGGGGTATAATGTGTTAAGAGTTTGGGTCGGGATCAACAACCTTTTCACTGCTCACCGCTTTGTACCACGCAGAGCAACAGGCGAGGGTACCGTAATGGCCAGGTCTAACTGTGTCGCACGTTGTTCAACAATTCCAGCGCCCCAGTTTGTGGGGCCTGCGGCTGCACCGGGCGAAATCGTGGTGGGGTTTGATACGACCCTTCCGCAGGTCTCACCACAGGCGGCTACGGTACTGGCTGGGGCGACCACCATACGCAGTTTCCCACAGATAGGCGCCAGGGTGATGCGGGTTCCCCAGGCCGAGGTGGGCCCAATGTGCGCCAGCCTGGCCAATATCGAGGGCATCCGCTATGCCGAGCCTAACTACCGGCGCCGGGTGCTGGTGGCAGCCCCCAACGATCCGGCGTATAACAATGTGGATACCCTGATTGCCTATTGGGATGAAGGCACCCCAACATGGTTCCAATGGGGTCTGCATGTTGTCGAGGCGCTGGGCGCGTGGAGCGTCTGGCCCAATACCTACTACACTTCGGCCACCAAGCCGCCCAGCCCGGTGAAGGTCGCAGTGGTTGACACTGGCATTGATGCTGGTGGCACGGACGCCATACCTCACCCTGATTACATCAACGCCGGCGGCAGCAGTCCTGATGCAGCGTTTGGCGGGCAGATAGACTTTGCCGATGCGCGCAACGTCAGAAGCGACTATTCTCCGACGGACTGGGCTGACGATTTTGGCCACGGCACAGCCGTCGCCGGCGTGATCGGTGCGGCGACCAATAACGGCGGCACAGCTCCGGGCAACGGCACCGCCGGACTGGGTTACAACTGTCAGATAATGCCCATCAAAGCATTTGATGGTACGGGCAATGGTAGCGAGGCCGACCTCGTAGCCGGCATCCTGTGGGCGGTGGACCATGGCGCGCTCATCATCAACATCAGCGCCGGCGATTACTACTACTCGCAGGCGGAGCAGGATGCGGTAGATTATGCCTGGGAGCACGGCTCGCTGATTGTGGCAGCCGCGGGGAATGATGGTGATCAGACCTTTCTATACCCGGCCGCCTGCACTGGTGTGATATCGGTGGCGGCCACTATGTGGGAACCCCTTGACAGCCCGGCTTCGTACTCCAACCACGGGGAACATGTGGTGGTTTCGGCCCCGGGTGGCGACGTATCGCTTGTGCCGCTCGGATTCTGGGGTACGTGGGTGCCGATGCCGACGGAATATGTACCGATGCATGACGCCGGCTGGGAGCCCTGGGAAGCTGACTATCAGTACCACTTTGGCACTTCGCTCTCATGCCCATTTGTGGCGGGGCTGGCTGCGCTGTACGCCGGATATCACGGCATTACCCAGAGCACACCCGGTGGGGTGTGGCAGATGTGGGAGGCCATACTGAGGGGGTGCGATAATCCCTCCGGCGGGTCGGGCTGGGATCCGTACTGGGGCTGGGGCCGCATCAACGCCTACCAGACCATGCTGGGGAATAATAATCGGGGGGCTACCGTCGGCCGCGTTACCGGGCAACTGAAGTACTACGGCACACCAGTGGACAACGCTATCGTGGAGGCGGTACCCGTCGGTGGCGGCTCCCCGATAAGCGCCACAAGTCGTGACGATGGGATGTACCGACTGTCCAACATCCCTCCGGGTCTGTATGACATCACGGGCACTTATTTCGGCACGTCAACCACCCTGTACAATGTTCCAGTAGAGGCCGGGGTTGATCTGCCTCGCCAGTACATTGCTATTCCCGCCAACCCCCCACCCACGGTTACAAGTATCACGCCAAACTCAGGGGCCAACGACGGCACCGTCAGCATCACTGACCTCGCGGGCACCAACTTCGTGAGTGGAGCAACCGCGAAGCTGGCGAAGTCGGGCGAGACCGATATTGCCGGCACTAGTGTCACGGTGGTCAGCGCCACTCAGATCACCTGCACATTTGACCTGACCGGGGCAGCAGCCGGCACCTGGGATGTGACGGTGACCAACCCTGATGCCCAATCTGGCACGCTCACGAATGGGTTCACAGTGACCGGGGACGCAATTCCTCCGGAGCTGACCGAAGTGGAGATTGCCGCTACCCACGGCGGTGGTGTCGGTGAGATCGCTGTGACCATAGCTGACGGCTATGTGGAACCGCGCAATTCCGGAATCACCCATTTGCGGCTCCACTTTTCTGAGGCACTCAACCCCGCCACTGTTAACACTGGCGTAGTGACCATTGTGGGAGTGTCGAACGGCGATTGCTCCTCGCAGGTAGCAACTGTCACCCTGGAAGGCGCAGATGACATCCTCGCCGTCGAGCTAACGTCAGCGCTACCCGATCAAGATACATATACGGTAACCGTCAGCACCTCGGTGCAGGACGTGTCCGGTAATCCGGTTAGCACGGGAACCGATGTGGTGCTTAGCGCTCTGCAGGGCGATGCCAATGGGGACAGACAGGTGGATGTAGGGGACATGCTCAAAGTCCGGTCCGACCAGGGCGAGGCAGTCACCGAGGCGACCGCAGGCTGTGACGTTAACATTGATGGTCAGATTGATGTTGGCGACATGTTGGCGGTGCGCAGCAACTCCGGGCACAGCGCCCCGGCACCAGAGGGCGGAGGGGGCGGAGGGACCTCAAGCCTGGCTGTGGCATGGTGCACGCTCGCGGTGTCTCCTACCAGTAATGGAGGAGCAGAAATTGTCTTTACCCTGGGCTCGGATGCGGCCGTGGAGGTCACTGTCTTGAACATCGCGGGGCGACCGATCAGGCGACTGACGACCGGGCAACCTTCCCCGAGCGGCCTGAACCGCTTGTACTGGGACGGCCGCAGCTCAAGTAGCACCAAAGTCCCAGCGGGACGCTACCTGGTGAAACTTACCGCCAGACATGAAGAGGGCCAGCAGACATGCCGGATTTCCTCGGTGATCATAGCAAGGTAGCGCAGAAGCCCGCCACAGGCGCGATAGGCCAAGCTTAACTTGTCAGGACGGATAGTGTATCATATAATATGGATTACCTTAATGAATCGCACGCTAGAAGCAATACTCCATTGATTACTAGATGGCAGGGAGCCGTGCCAATGAGAGCGCTGTTTTGCATAATTGTTGTGATGCTGCTGACTGTAGGTCTGGCAGCACACGCAGATACTACCTACAATATCTACACGTTCAATGGGAGCGAGACCAGCGGTTCGGTCATGATAGGTAGTACCGTCGATCTGTGGGTTAGAATGACCACGGATGACCCTGTGGTAGGTGCGCGTTACGATGTGCTGCTGCCCACCGATGACTGGTCACTGACCGCGCACGACTATAGCACATACGGCTGGAAAGTGAACGATGGTTTGTTTGACAACAGCGTGCCTCTAGAAACTGCCTCATATCCAATTGCTGTGACCAACACCCT
>JALGUR010000119.1 GCA_029820565.1 Candidatus Zipacnadia bacterium | reverse complement strand
CCCGTGACCGGTGTACCTGCACCCGGGGGCAGCCCCAGCGGCATCTATCTGGGTCCTGACTACGTTGCCGACTGGCCCAGTGCACCGTATTGGATACGGTACTGTGCCAACCAGGAATACTATATGTTGGGCTTCTGGGACGATGTGATGAGCGAAGTCCAGATTTCGGCGCTGTATCAGCAGGGTCACCAGACCCACGTTTTCCAGCCCGAAGAGGGCAGCGGTAATCTGACTTTCCTGCTGAAATTTGACAGTGGCCTGGACGCAGATATCGCCGAAGGTGAAGGCACCTGGGCTCAAGATGATGGGGCCAGCGCTGACCGCTTTTGCCTGCGCGATATGGGCATTCGAACACTGGGCACTGCTATATACCCATTGGGCACTCCGCGTCACGACGACAGTGACGATGATCGGTTGCCCCTAAACTCACTGTGTAACCTTATCATCCAGGATCAGAACCATCGTGACCACACCACTGATACCAACGAGTCCAACTACAGCAAACTGCGTCTGGAAGGGCACGATATAAAGTACGGTGGCGCATTCTTTCCTCACACTCCTAAGCCCGGGACATATCGTCAATGGATTCATGTTCCTGACAACGGTATCACGCCAGCAGGTTATGAGATGGGCATTGGGCCACTGGCTTATGTCCACTATCCCTTCCCCGGCGAGGGGGTCTATGATTGGGGCAGTGGACGGACATTTTCCGTAGTCAATGATGCAGGTAATTCAACCACTAGCTTCAAGACCGATCTGCCCGATCTGGCCGATGACTATTGGAACGGTGCGTTGCTGACATTCATTGACGGCAACTGCACCGGAAGACAGCTCTACGTCACAGATTGGGACAACACCACCAAGTTCCTAACCGTGGAGACGGCTTTGCCCGGGACACCCAGTGCCGGCAGCATAGCGACAGTAAATCCGTTTTCGCGAATCATGGGCCAGGACGGGGGAAGAAGTTTCCGTGAATACTGGATAGAAGCCAGCTTGTGGGCACGGCACGGGGCCCAAGACCATCACTTTGTCCTGCTTGAGTGGCAGCAAGCCGAGGCCGCCGGCTTATCAACCCTTCGCTATGAGAAGGGACGCACTGTGGTGATGCCGGGAGTTCCCTCCCCAACTTCGGGGCGGGGAGCCCTCTATGGTATGTATTATTGGGATGATGGCTATTACGACCAACCCGGCGGCACCAACCTGGAGATCTGGCTGGAGAAGATAGAGATTGGTGGCCCCCAGACTTATCAAATACTGCGGCGCGACGGTCGCAATATCGGGCCAGCACTGGCCGACAACTTCATGGTGCTGACCCGCAGCGCCGGCGGCACCGCAGGCGACTCTGTCAAGGTGTGGCGGCAACAGAACCTGGCCTTCAACAAGCAGCGTCCCACCAAGATCACTGATTATGACGCGGTCACCGCTGACCTATATGAACCCGGCACCTGGCGGACCAGCTCCCCTGACTTCACCAGCTTTCCCATACCAGTAAGCTACGATGCCGAAGCGGAAGTAATAACTTGCGCCCTGGAGGCCGTTGACGGCAGCGGGGTCACCCGTCTGGGCTATATCCAGGGCAGTTGGGACGAGCAGACCGGGCGTATCAGTTGGAGCGACGAGCCAGCGCCGACCGGCAAGTCCAACCCCTTCCTGGATGTCGCGACACTACGCTGCGAGCGGGAATCCGACTCGCGGCGAATAGATGTTCACCCCAGCCGCATAATTCCGTCGTTCGACGGCACCTGGTCGCTTATCTATACAGGAAACACTGACGTTGCCGATGAGACAGGGATGTATGCTCTGCATGGTGCCCCCGACCGCTGGTCTTTCGACCATCCCTCCCAGTTCGCCGGTGAGATCATCACCAAGGGCGGCAAGGGAACTGAGATTCTTCAGCCCTGGGGTAACGGCTACTCGCCGTGGGGCAACGCTCACATCTATGGACCGATACTGCACAATCCCTACGCACAGACAACCGAAAAGCAATATATGGCCTTTTTGAGCGCTAAGACCATAATGCACAATGGTACGACCTGGAACGATAGCCGTCGGCCTATCGTGGGCTTCGCCGGCGCCGACATCAAATCGCTGGTTCCCCAACCGTACAATCGCGAAATATCACCACTGCCAGCTCCCGATGCCCATGGCATAAACGGTGACATACTGGGCCAGGAAGACTGCATCGGTCTGTTGATCGAAGGGAGTGGAGGTGGTGGCTTCACCCAGGGCGTCGGGCTGTTCACATCCGAAGATGGCATCCATTTCCAGGAAATGTGGCCCTCCAGTGCGTGGCTGGACGCCTTCATCCCCCAGGGCGAGCTGCCCGGCGAGGCCACGCGCGTGACGCCGGGGCGGCCTTTCCGCCTGGGCGACAAGCGCATCTACTACTACCTGGTAGACTGGTCGGGCACCTGCAACTTTGCCTGGTGTCGTTACAACGGTGAGACGTGGTATAGCATCTCAGATGGAGAGATCAGCGCCTACCTGGAGACACCCATCTTGGAAAAGCCTGATGAGGGTTGGGGCGAGCTGTATTTCAACCTGGAGCTGAACGACGGCAACCTGCAGGTGGAGGTCTGGGATCCGGAAAATGAACAGCCGTTGGCTGGCTACGGTAAGCAGGACTGTGACATGCTGGCTTCAGGGATAGAACAACCCATTACCTGGCAGAGCGCCTCGCTTAGCGAGCTGACTGACGACTATTTGCGCCTACGTATCCACCTGACTCGGCCCCTATCCACTGATGAATCACCCCAGCTATTTGCCTGGGAGATCAAGGCCAAGGTTGTTCAGTACCCGTCAGCGGCTGAACTGCAAGTCGAAGGCGAGACTAATCCCGCCAATGTCGTAGATTCCACCCCGACCTTCTCGTGGACTTATCAGCATCTGCAGGGCAGCCCGCAAAGCGCGTACCAGATAATCGTCGCCAGCAGCCAAGAACAACTGGACGACGGCATCGGGGACCTGTGGGACAGCGGTGTGGTGCTCGGTAGCGAGACAACCGCCACCTATCAAGGGCAGGCGCTGGCCGACTACCAGACTTATTTCTGGAAGGTGCGGGTACGCAGCGCTGAAGGAGTGTGGTCCGAAGAATGGTAGCCTACGCAGTATTCAGTACGGGTAGTATCAGTTCTTACTGCACCATCGAACAGGTGCGGGCGCTACTGGCCGGCTATGACCTGTCTCGGCTCGGCGAGAGCCAGGATGTGGATGACCGTATCCAGGCCCTGCTGGCTATGACCACTCAAGCAGTTGACCGCATCGCCGGTCA
>JALGUR010000005.1 GCA_029820565.1 Candidatus Zipacnadia bacterium | reverse complement strand
GCTACGCGATGACTGGGCAGAAAACGGCCGTCTTAGGCTGGCAGCCGCAGATAGAGTGGGAAGCGGGCCTGCGCCAGACGGTGCGCTGGTTTGCCGAGCATCAGGACTGGTTGGCGCGCAGCCTGGCCCGCAGCGAAGAATATTTTGATAGGTGGTATGAACAGCGCAAGTGAGTGCGTACTACACAATCAATCAACTTAGGAGGCGATCAATATGGTAGGATGGATATCTCTGGGAATTGTGACGTTCATTGGGGCGCTGGTACTGTCGGGGTTGAAGGTCGTCAACCAATACGAACGGGGCGTGAAGTTTACTTTGGGGCGGTACGCGGGGATGATGCACCCCGGATTGCGTCTGGTAATTCCCGCTATCCAGAGCTGGCAACGCGTGAGTATGCGGGTGCGCGTAGTGGACGTGCCGGGGCAGCAATGCATCACTAAGGACAATATCCCGGTGCACGTCAACGCGGTGTTGTATTTTCGTATCGAGGAAGGAGACAAGGCTATCGTGGAGGTGGAAGACTATCGGTACGCCGTATCGCAACTCGCTCAGACGACAATGCGCAATATAGTCGGCGAAGCCGAGTTGGACGACCTCCTGGCCGAGCGGGAGCGACTCTCCGAGCGCATCCGGCAAATAGTAGACACCTATACCGACCCGTGGGGCATTAAGGTCCAGAATGTGGAACTGAAGGACGTGATGATCCCCGAGGAGATGCAGCGCACCATCGCCAAGCAGGCGGAAGCCGAGCGCGAGAAGCGTTCTTCCATCATCCGGGCCGAGGGTGAGGTAGTCGCCGCTGAGAACTGGGCGGCCGCGGCGCAGCGCCTGGCGCAGGTCCCCGGAGGACTGCACCTGCGTACCCTGCAGTCCATCAACGACATGAGCTCCGACGAGAGCAACATGGTCATCCTTTGTGTCCCGCTGGAGGTACTGCGAGCCGTTGAGGGGTTCGCCGACCATCCCACAAGTGAAACAATGTAGAAGGCTTACCCACTAAGCCCGTCCGCTCAGACAGCCGAGCCCAAGGCGGCGGCGGTCTGGCGCACGTCGGCCAGCAGCAAGCCCAGGGTTACATTGGCGTCGGCCAGGCAGGCCAGGACCTGCTCGCTGCCGGCGCGGGCTACAATTACATACCCCGTCTCGGCGCGGGCGTACAGCTCCATTATATCGCCCTGGCCGAATTCGGCGGCGCTGCGCGAGGCCCGGGCTATCAAGTCAGCCGCCAGGGCCGCCAGCATATCGGCGTCTACTTCAGAGCCGGCATCCGAGGCGATAGCAAAGCCGTCGGCCGTCACTACAACCGTAGCGGTGATGTCAGGATTGTCCTGGCGCAGTTGTCTCAAAGTCTCATCGGCAGAGGTTGTTTCGCTTACCACTCTTGTTTCCTCCTTGAATAAGTCGTACAATATTCGCTACTGTGTCACAACGATAGAAGTTCCATACCAGCGGGCCACATTCCTTCCACACTCAAGGCTGAACCGGCAATAACATGAATGAGGCTGAGGGCCGAAAAGAACTTTCGTTCTTTGAGCATGCCGCCGAACTGCGCTTCCGGCTGCTACGAATGGTGGGCTATGTAGCGGGGGCAATGGTGCTGACCTGGGTGCTGCGCACGCCGATGCTGGATATCCTGCGCTTACCGGCGGAAATCGGTGCGCGCCTGGCAGGCCTTGAGGACCTGCCCTTCCGCATATTTGAGCCGGCGGCGGGGTTTATTCTGCTGATGCAGATAGCCCTGGTGGCCGGTATAATTATCGCCTCGCCGCTAATCTTTATGGAACTGTGGCTGTTCATTGAGCCGGCCCTGGAACGGCACGAGAAGCGCTATATCATCTGGCTGCTGCCCGGGGCTACGGGGCTATTCATTGGTGGAGTGGTCTTCTGCTATTACATCTCCCCGCGGGCCTTTGCCTTCTTCTTCCAAATTAACCAGAGCATCGGGGTGGATGTGGAACTGACTCTCCAGCCGTATTTGTATTTCCTGCTGCGGCTGCTGTTGGTATTTGGCCTGGCTTTTGAGTTGCCGCTGGTGCTGATGTTCCTGGGTTTTGTAGGAATTATTAATTCAGGCCATATGGTGAATTGGTGGAAATATGCGGTAGTCGCCATATTTGTCATCGCGGCTATTGCCACTCCGACGACCGACCCGGTTACTATGCTGTTTATGGCTGGCCCTCTGGTGCTTTTGTATGGACTGAGCATTGGCTTAGTCAGGCTGGTAGAGAAGCGGCCCCCGGCCACTGCCGAGGATGAAGACATACTGCCCCCACCCTATGATGAATTGATTGGTCACCCCGAGGACGGTGACCAGTGACCCCTGAGTCTGCGGTGCAAACCTTTCTGGAGCAATTGACCAGGGGCGAAGCCTATGAGGGCCAGATTGAGCACGTGGCAGTGCTGCCGGCTCGCCCCGCCCGCTACGGTGACCCCCAGATGTCCTTGCGTCCTGAGGTGGAATCAATACTGAAGACCCTGGGCATTGAAAGGCTCTATGCTCATCAGACCCAAGCAATTGAGGCTATCAATCAGGGTACTAATGTGGTCATAGCGGCAGGCACCGCCGGCGGCAAAACGCTCTGCTACATGCTGCCACTGACCGAGCAGATCTATGCTGATCCCCAGACCCGCGCCCTGCTCATCTATCCCACCAAAGCCCTGGCCCAGGACCAACTGAGTAAACTACAGGAGTTGGGTGCGGGCACGGTATTCAGCGCTGATACTTATGATGGTGATACACCTCGCAACAAGCGGCGGCGAATCAAGCGCGAGGCGCAGGTGGTGCTGACCAATCCCGATATGCTCCACGTGGGCATCCTGCCCTACCACGGCACGTGGGCGGATTTCTTCCGCCATCTGAAATATGTAGTGCTGGATGAGGTCCATGTCTACCGTGGTGTATTCGGCTCCCACACGGCCAATGTTATGCGCCGCTTGCGCCGCATTGCCGCCCACTACGGCAGTCAGCCCCAGTTCGTTTGCTCATCGGCTACCATTGGCAATCCTCAACAACTGGCCGAGAGGTTGGTGGGACTGGACTTTAAGGTGGTAGATGAGGATGGCTCTCTCGAAGGGCGGCGGTTCTTCGTGCTGTGGAACCCGCCGCTGATTGATAAAGACTTGGGTCAGCGCCGTAGTGGCAATATGGAAGCGGCTAACTTGACCCGCAAGCTGGTAGAGCGGGACATCCGCACGCTTACCTTTACTCTGGCCCGTCGCCAGGCTGAGTTAATACTGCAATATATACGCGAGCAGGTGGATGACAAGAATATGGCAGACCGGTTGATGGCCTATCGCGGCGGGTATCTGCCGACGGAACGACGGGAGATTGAACGCAGGCTCTTCTCGGGCGAGTTGTTAGCCGTGGTGGCTACCAGCGCCCTGGAGTTGGGAGTGGACATTGGGGCACTGGACGCCGTGATTATGACCGGCTACCCGGGCAGCATTTCGTCCACCTGGCAGCAAGCCGGGCGAGCGGGCCGCGCTCAGCAGGACTCCCTGGCCGTACTCATTGCTCTGTCGGGGGGCATACATCAGTATATTATGCAGCATCCCGAGTATCTGTTAGAGACCACCCGCGAACGAGCCTTGGTCAATCCCCACAATCGTTTTATCCTGGGCAGCCATTTGCTCTGCGCCGCCTACGAACTACCCTTGGTAGATGAGGACGCTGAGTTGTTCGGTGCGGAAATGACAGATATTCTGAAGATATTGGCCGAGTATGGCTATGTCACTAAGCGGCAGAAGTGGTATTGGACAGGCCCAGATGATACCTATCCGGCGGGCGAAATCAGCATTCGCAGCAGTTCCGGGACGGGCTATGAGATCGTAGAGGCCGCTGACGAGCGACTCATCGGCACCATTGATGATAACTCGGCCTTCTGGATGACCCATCCCGGCGCAGTATATTTGCACGGGGGAGAAAATTACCTGGTCACCGACCTGGACATACAAGCGAAAAAAGTCTCGGTTAAGCCTACCAAGGGTGATTACTATACCCAGGCGGTGACGCTGTCCGAGGTGGAGGTAGTGGCTATTCGGGACAGTCGGGTTATGGCAGGAGAAGGGCAACTGTTTCTGGGCGAACTCAACGTCAAAAGCCAAGTAGCCGGATACCGGAAGCGTCGCCGTCTCACTGAGCAAGAATTAGGCACCGTTGACCTGGACTTGCCGGCCCAGAACTTTGAAACGGTGGGAATTTGGTTCCCGTTGAGCCATCAGCAAGCCCAGACGCTGACCACCACCGACCACCACATTCTCGGCAGTCTGCACGCCCTGGAGCATGCCCTAATCGGTCTGCTGCCGCTGTTTGCCCTGTGCGACCCGCACGATATTGGTGGTGTATCTGAGTCTTATCACCCGGACGTAGGAGCCGGCGGCATATTCGTCTATGACGGTTATCCCGGAGGGGTGGGCATCTGTGAAGAGGCTTACTATCGGGCCGAGGAGTTGTTGGCAGCAGTGGCCGATAGAATAGAGAACTGCCCCTGTGAAGTGGGCTGCCCGGCCTGCGTGCAATCGCCGTCTTGCGGCGATAATAACCAACCTCTGGACAAGATGGGCGCGGCGCTGTTGGCCCGCTTGTGGTCTGGCTGAATGCCCGGTGAGGTTAGAGAACCTCGCCTACGCGAGTATTGAAATGTAGCCCGCTCGGCCGTATACCAAAAACCGGGCGGAAGGTGCTTGGCACTTCCGCTCCTACAAGCGACACCACTGGAGAAATCTGCCCGCATGGCGGTTGATCTGCATATTCATTCTACGATGTCTGATGGCACTCTGACCCCTGATCAGATTGTCCGGGTGGCCCAACAGAAGAATCTGACGGCAATCGCTATTACTGATCACGACGCGCTCGCCGGTGTCGCGCCGGCGATACAGGCTGCTGAAGGCAGCACGCTTCAGGTTCTGCCGGCGGTAGAGATCAGCACTGAGTACCACAGCGCCGAGGTCCATATACTGGGCTATTTCATTGATACCCAGGCGCCTAATCTGCTGGAGAAGCTAAAAAAGATAAGGGCAGCCCGCCGTGACCGGGCCCGCCGGATTGCGCAGAAACTCACTGACTTGGGCCTGGCCATAACCTATGAACAGATAGCCGCCGAAGCCGGTGAAGGCAGCATCGGGCGCCCCCATGTGGCAGCGACACTGGTCAAGGCAGGATATGTGCAGACCTCTCAGGAGGCTTTTTCTCGCTATTTGATTCCCGGCCGTCCGGCTTATGTGCCCCGCTACCGCCTCAAGCCCTCCGCAGCAATCCAGGAAATCATCCAGGCCGGAGGGCTGGCGGTATTGGCTCACCCGGGGATAGACAATGCGCAGCAATACGTAGACGAACTGATGCAGTACGGCCTTGGAGGTCTGGAGGCGTATCATACCAACCATAGTCCCGCTCGGACTCGCCAGTTCCTGCAGTTAGCCCAGCGGTTGGGACTCCTCATAACTGGCGGCACTGATTCCCACGGCCCGGGCGGGACTATGCCGGTGGAGATTGGTTCGGTGGCGGTGCCCGATAAATGCTTCCAGCGGCTGCTGCAGTGGGCCGAGCAACATGGACGAGTCGGCCTACCTCCGCGCACTGCCAAGTGAGTGGGGGAGAAATTGCAGGAGGTCAAGCCCACGGCAGTGGCGAAGGTAATCCAGCAGTGCTGTTGTATTAGTTGTCGCGGCCAACATTGAGCATTCGGAGGAAAACATCGTGAACGAGCAGGACCAGCCCAAGGTGCCCGACACATCCAATGACCTGCAAGTATCGTCCGAGGAAGAGACGCAGGAGATTGTCCCGCGCCACTTGGTGAGACGGAATCAAGTTTCCTTCGCCATCATTGTCTCGCTGATATACCTGGCAGCCCCAGTTTTCTACGTGGATGTGGTGCAGGCCACGTTGTGCGACAAATTGGGGGCATCCAAAGCGGTGGCCAACTTGCCTTCGTCCCTATATATGTTGTTGACTATCGTGCCGGTGTTTTTTGCCTGGCTGATTCCTTACATGCGGCTGGTGCGGCGGGTCATAGTCGTCGGGTACGCAATCGGGGCCGTTATGGGTGCTATAGTGGCTCTGGTCCTGATGTCACCGGCGACTGCTGCGGCAAAGATTGCTCTGGTTACCATTCACGCCGCCGTGCTCGGAGGTGCTCTGGGGACCTCCAGCGTATTCGGGTGGGAGATTCTGAGCAAGGGCATGACTGAGGTGGACCGGGGCAAGATATTCAGCATCACCTACGGCTTCGGTCCGGGCTTTGCCGTGCTTGGTTCTCTGGGAACTCATGCCCTGCTGAGCGAGAATATCCCTGGGCTACATTTCCCTTATGACTGTGCTATGCTGTTTGGGTTAACTGCGCCGGTTCTGCTCGTTATGGCACTGCTCGCCCGCCGGTACTATGTCCCCATTCCCGCTCAGCCTGAGCACCGCCAGCCGTTTGTATCCTTTGTTTTCGGCGGCCTGTGGGATTTCATCCGTCAGCGCCAGTTTGTGGTGCTGCTCATCGCTTACCTGCTGTGGCATGCCTCGTGGTATGTATTCAACAATGCCTCCCTGAATTTGAGGGACGTGCTGGGAGTCGAACCCAAGTTGTACGCCGGGTGGATTGACGCCCTGCGGTTTGGGGGGAAGATGGTGGCCGGCTTCCTGCTGGGCTGGCTGGTGGCCAGGCGCGGGGCGAAGGGCGGGGCTATGCTAACGACATTGATGACGACGACGGCCGTGTTATGGCTCCTGGGTGCCAGAGGGCAAGTTTATCTGGTGACCTTCGCTCTATTTGGCGCTGGGGAATTGGCAGGGCTATACTATCCCAATTACCTTGTTTCAGCCTCTGAACCTGAACATGTCAAACGTAATGTCTCCCTATTGGGCCTAATAGTCGCACTTCCGGCCGCGGCAATACCCACGCTCCATGGTCATATTGCTGACTACTGGGGTTTTCACGCCGGCTTCTGGGCAGCTCTGGCGGCGGGGGTGCTGGCTATTGTACTGCTGGCTGCTTTGCCATATCGCCCACCGGCCAAGGCCCCAGCCCTGGCCGATGAACAGCGGGCCACAGCCACCACGAGCACAGATGACTAAAGGCTACAGTACGCTATGTGCAACAAGCCAAACGCGCCAAATTGCAGTAGGTACCGGTCCGGAGCCCGGTACTGCGAATAATTGCGTGTGCTGAATAGGTGATCCTTATGGAAACAATCATAAGCCAAACTACCAGTGAGCCGCCAGTGACAGTGCTGGCAATTAAAGGAGAGGTCAGTTCCGGGCCCGAAGGTGTAGGACAGTTGTCTCGCATTTTGGACGGCTTGGTCGCTCAAGGAGTCACCCATCTGGTAGTGGATCTTACTGACGCTGAGTTCCTCGTCTCCCGAGCGCTGGGGCAGATCGTAACCACTGCTATACAGCTACGATCGCGGAGCGGAGATATGATGATCTCCGGTGCCCGGGGTCCGGTGGCTGCGGCGGCCCTAACTGTCGGGGTGGGCGAGATGATTCAGTTCCACAAAACGGTTGACGAGGCCGCAGCAGCCTTGGTTAGTCAGTATACCGCCAAAAAATCGTAGAATTATGGGCAATTCAGAGGAGGGTGGTAGCATAAATCTGCTGTACAAACCTGATTTTGAACAGGCTGCCCGTCGCTGGGAGGCCTTTTGGCAGGGTGAGTTGATCGATCGGCCCCCGACAGCCATAACGGTGCGACGCGACGAGGCACCAGAGCATCCTCGCGTGGACCAACTGGAGGGCAGAGATGGGGATTTTCAACGAGCCTTGGATAAATTCGAAGAGTGGGCTGAGACTATGTATTTTGCCGGCGAGGCGATGCCCCGGCTTCGCCCCGGCCTGGGTCCGGATCAGTTTGCCGGGTTTATGGGCGGGAAAATGGAGTTCTCCGAGGAACACGACACCTCCTGGGTTTTGCCCTCTGTGGATGACTGGCAGGAGGCGTTGCCGCTGGGGATTGACCCGGACAATCAGTACTGGCAGGACGTACTGGCTTTCCACGAAGTAGCCGGTCAGCGCGCTGCCGGGAAGTTCTTCGTAAGTACCCCCGATATGCACAGCAATCTGGATGCGCTGGCCGCACTGCGGGGCTATCAGCGGTTCTGTCTGGATATGATTGACTACCCGCGCGTGGTTGACCGACTGGTGGGAGAAGTCATTGGCCTATATGAGCCTGTGTTTAATGGTATGTACCGTGCGGCGCAGATGGACCAGGTCGGATGGACTACTAATTGGGGAAGCTTTGCCTGCCCAGGTAGGGGAGAGATGGTGCAGTGCGACTTCTCTGCCCTGATGTCGCCCGAGATGTTCCGGCGCTGGCTGCGACCGGCTCTGGAGGCGGAGTGTGAATTCCTTGATTACCCGTTCTATCACCTGGACGGGCCTGACGCGCTGGTTCATCTGCCCGAACTGCTCGCGATTCCTAACTTGCACGGAATACAATGGGTGCCCGGAGGTCGGCTGGCCACCGAGAAACCCCAGCATACCTGGGTGGACATCTTTCACACGGTTCAGAAGGCCGGTAAAGCCGTGCAGATTTGGGGGGGTAGCGAAGCCATCAAATGGATTCATCCCCAATTGCGGCCCGAATTAGTGATGTACAGAGCACTTTGCGCCACGCCCACTGAAGCGGACGAATTACTGGCCTGGCTTGGCCAGCATTCTTAAAGTTAATATGGAAAGGGGAATAATAGATGGAAGTATGTGACTATTCACGGTCATTTCTGACCTTCGTCACCGAGGAGCGCGGCAACAACGCCCGCATCCAACTGGACGCCCGCTGTGAGTTGTTCCCCGAAGATAGTGACAAGCCGGTTGAGTTTGTCCTGGGCGCGTCGTGCAAATCAGAGGATACTTATGCGCCTGAAAATCTGTTCCTGGAGCCGAACTACGACTTCTGCCCGATCTTTTCGGATACTGAATATGCAATCATAAGGACCTACGCCAGTGCTGAGCCAGATGAAGTGGCCAAGCCTGACGGGGTGGAAAAGCCATGTGGGATGGCAGCGGGCCTTATCACGGACAGCTTTCTGGAGGTGCCCATCCACCGGGAAACTGTCCCCGGAGCGCGAGTACTGGCGGATAACGCCGAGATTGTCCAGGCGACTCTGAATAATGAGCCACTGGTCGGGCGGGTTGAGATTATTGACAACAGCGGTCAGCCCCGCGCTTTGCTGGAATTCCCGATCAAGACTATGAACGTCAATGATATTGAGGGCATTTTTCAGGTGGACACTGGCCCGCTGCTCCTGCCCGACCTCGACTGGCGAGGAGACTTGCGGGTGGAGTGCTTCCGCCGAGCGTTTGTGGCTTACAACACTTTTGAAGGCGCCGATTTTGTCGCCCAGCGGCCCACCCCAACCTCCGACACCGACGCTGCGGTGCGGGTATATCATTATTCAAAAATGATAACTCTACCCACACGCAACTGGGTCATATCCCTGGGCGCTATCGGTTAACTCAGACGAACGTCTCCGTGGCTCGGTAGCCCCTCTTCTTAATCTCCTGGACGCGCCAATCCGTCTGGGGGAAGTCCCGGAACATATTGAAGTTTAGCACTGTATCTTTGGGCAGATCCTGGTCAGCCCTGGCACCCAACAGGTATTGCATCATCCAGGGATGCAGGCCTCCTGGGACACAGGGCCGCTTGGCCGCTATGTGTTCAGCGCCGATTACGGTCCCGGTGGCGATGTCAGTGTTGGCCACCAGCACCTTGCGCCGTTCGAAACTGCCCTGGGGGATGTTGCCCTTGGCGTCGGCGACAATGGAGTTAACCCCCTCGCCCAAGGCCTGCTCGACCAGTCGGACATTGCGGACCATTGTCTTTAGATTATTGATGTCTACAGAAATTATGTTATCGGGTGTGTCGGGGTCATATGCTATTAGTAGATGTTTGCTGATAAGTACTGGTTCCAGCGCGGCCACGGCGTAGATCAGGTGCATACTGGTAGTGTGCTCCACGCAGCCGACCAGAGCGCCGCGGCCGGTAAAGGCCGCCTTATAGGTATCTATGACTCGGAGATTGGCCGAGGCGTAGGCCAATTCGGTGTCGCCACTTTCCAGGGTAGAATGGAGAATAATCGGCCCCTGGGCGCCGGCCTCTTGCAGTCGAGTAACCGCTGCCTCAACCTCGCCCAGGCTGGCATTTATGTCGTGAAAAGTTACCGGCAGACCCGACGCACCGATTTTCTCCAGCATAATCGGGTTAGTGATGTCGTCGGAGTTGATGTTCAGCATAGGATTGGGCAGGGAGAGCGCCAGGTCCACACTCGGCGCGTCGCACGGGGTTTGGTACAGGACAATCTCCAGTTCATCGGCCAGGTCATACAACTGCTGCCACTCTTCGGGGTCCAGCGATTCGTCGTATAGGTCCTGTATGTTGCCGTCCCAGCGATTTGCCGGTGGATCCCACACGAACATATCCACTCCATCACAGCCTGCTTCGGCAGCCGCACGCATCATAGTCTTGGCCTTTTCCACGTCGCCCCGGTGGGAACAGCCCACCTCAGCCGTTAAGAAAATGGGCTGGCCATAGCCAATCTTACGGCCCTTCACTTCGACATAGTGCGACATTCAGCTCACTGTCCTTTCTGTTATGGGGATTATCTGTTTGGCTATTGGACTTAATAGCGGCAATACGAAACACACTACGTCTATATGGCAGTGGTCCTCCGAAGTTCTCTGGGGTGATTAGCAGGTCAATTCCCTTAAGTGTCTTGTCAATCGAGCAGCGGCGGCTACTTTTTCACCTGTACATAGACCTCCAGTTCGTCAATGGTAACCGTGCCTTCACTCTGGGCTTCTGTGAGGATAAGGCGAACCGTCAGGTCGTTATCACCATTGATGATAGGTGGGGCTAACATTCCCCAGTCCAGGTCTATAATGTACAGATAGAAGGCAGGCAATTCTCGGCCCTGCCATTCATTCTGCCCGTCAGCGTCAAAGAGGCAAGTAATGTAGTTGTCTGGGACGGCAGTACCGTTAAGATAGATTTCCAGGGTCTCGTCTTCGGCCATTCCCACTGCCTTGAACTGCAATACGCCCCGCAGTTTAGGGTCGCCGAAATCCTCAGCCATCCGGAAGCGCTGGCTGCCCTGCGGGTCCGATTCCGTGCGGTCCAGAACGATGCGATCATCCTTTACCCCGTACTGCGTCTCGGTATAGTTCGGCCACAACGGATAGAACAGATAGTGGCGGTCACCCTGGCTTACCGTCTGCGGATCGCGCAGCTCCCGCAAATATCCCAGCGCGGCGGGCCACATATAGGCAGGGCCCGGATACCCTGTGCTTCGCCGTTTATCCCAGTTGTACATATAGTTGAAGGGAGAGATGCCATCGGCACCGTAGGCGTAGAAATTGTGCGCTGCGGCCCGATAGTTGGCCAAATTCATAAGTACCTCGCCATGACCGCAACAGATCAGAGGATGGATAGCGGGGTAGATTTTGCAATCAGTGCCCTCAGCCAACTTGACAAACTCCTCAACCTTTGTATTGAAGTCGGTGTAGAAGAAATCGGAGGGCACCACGTAATCCACCAGACCTTCCTTAATCCAACTCGCCACATCGTAGCCCAGATAATCACATTCCTCCAACGTCTGGGGCACCCGGACTCCCAGAAGGAGCCGGCCGCGGCCGCGCCGCTGAGCCGTCGCGTCTAACAACTGGCGGGTCTTCCGCATAAGATCGGTCAGAAGATGCGCATTCTGTGAGCCTTCACCGGGCTCAAACACATGGCACCAGCGCATATAATCAAATTCAATCCCATCTACGTCGTAGGCGTCCAGCACCTCCCTGACGAATGTCAATATCCCGCGCCGTACGCCCTCATAAGTGTAATCCAGCCCGCCGGGCGCGCCCTCAAGACGCCACTCCGGGTGGTCCTTAATGAATTGTCCTTTGTTTTCCATACTCCCGCCGCCGTGCCGGTCGTTCATGCGCAGGTCGGCGATGAACTCCATGTTGTGGTGGTGGCAGCGCTCCAATTCAATTCTGATAAAGTCAAGTCCTGCTTGATCTACGAAGTGGGTAAGGTCGGTCACCGAAGACGGCACCTGACTGCGGAAACAGAAGAAAATGCACTCCACAAATGTGTCCACTTGTGCGGCCGCATGTTCATCAATACACTGTTCCAGCATACTCTTGAGGAATTGCGGGCTGGCCTCAGAGCTTGCCCGGTGCTTGAAAAGGTCCCACCACAGCGACCCGCCGTCCCAATTGATGATGATACGACGCTCACTTTTGGGCAACTCCGCTGCGCTCATAAGTGGCGCACCTCCTAATAGCAGTACGGTCATCAGTAAGAGCACGGCCAAGATTGAAAGGCTTGCTGGCTCTACCGCTTTCATCGCTCATTACATCTCCTTGTTGGCTGTACGGCACTGGGAGCCGCAGCCGCCTTAGGGATTACTCCGGTATCCGTCGTTGGCGACTGTTAGTCGAAACCCGGCGCACCAGGCTGCCAGCTAATCATAGCCGGTTTGGTCGCTTAAGGGGGAAAATGGGGAACATAAACACCTTGTAAGCATGCTTTCGAGCCAGGCACACCGTCTTACCCTCACCTCTTTTGACCTAAAGTCAGGGTAGCCTTTGTACTAAAGTTGCAACAAGCGGCCCGAATTCTACTTACTCAGAAAGATGCCGCCGACGACGTCGTGGCGCTCTAATAGAGCGTGCCCGGCCTGCGCGTCTGCCTGGACAGGTACGCCCAGCAGGGCGAAGAATTCTGCTGGTACCATTGTGACCTTGCTTTTGTGCAGGTAAGTGGCCACGGGCAGTTGCGTGGACTTGCCATTTATGGTCACTTGGTTGTCGCCGACATAAAACTGCGCCGCGTCCACACCGGCAAATACTGTCACTTGCAGGCCACGCGGGGTGAACTGTCCCGCTACCTTAAATCCGAGCCATTCAGCGACGGAACGCACCGGCAGGAAAACATGCCCGGAGCCGACGTCGGGACATAGGCCGCGCAAAGGTATCTCCACCACCGATTTGCTGGGGTCCACGCTTGCCGCAGGCTGGGGCTGTTGAGGGGTCGCCGCCGCTGGTGGCTTGGGGGGCGTCTGCTCGGTAGTGTTGGTTACTGGTGCGGCAGCAGCTTCCTCTTCGGGTTCCGCAGTGGATGCTTCTACCTCAGCGGTGGACGGAGCAGCGGTCTTGGTGAGTTCTTTCAATTCCTTGGTCGGGAGGCTGGCTACAGTAGTAGCGGTGGTTGGTTGACTCTCGCTGGTCTCGGCCACGGCGGCCGGGTTGACAGATGTGTGCTCAGCCTGGGCTGGGACACTGGTGGTCGAGGTGGTGCGGCTTGGTTCACTAATCATTGGTGTTAGTTGTTCGGTTCCTTGCAGCGGGTAATTGTAACTCAGGCTAACCGCCACATCATCCATATCCAACACGCCGGCATCTACGGTGAAGTTTTGCCATAGTCGCAGCCGCGCTCCCACATTAACCTGGTCATTGACGTGCTCGGCCATCAGAGTCATACGGCGTCCCAGGCGGGCTTCGGCTCCGAAGAAAAAATCGTCAAACATCCCACTGCCAACGCCCGCGTGCACCCTGAGCATATGCACGGGCCGGCCACTGATGATGCCTACCTGACGGCCCAACTGCTTGGTCGCCGCCACATAGACCGAGGTGTCTACCTCATCGGTCAGGTCGGCAACGCCAACCGCCAGACTGGCCCGACGCGCACTACCCCGCTCAAAGCGGTGCTTAATATTGATCAGCGTCCTGCTGGGACCATGTTCGGGATGAAACCACAGCAAGCCACCCTCAATATCATCCGCCAGGCCGAAGTTAAGAATGTAGCCTCGGTCCTCAAAATCACTAACCTCGGAACTGTTCAGGCTGACGCTATACTGGTTCCGATTCAGGGCATCAGCAGTGGGAGCCATCAGCAGCCCGCTGTAGCCGGGCAACGCCGGCTCGGCTCCGGCGGTGCCAATGGCTACTATCAACAACACTGCGGTCAGCCCTACGAACGTACAGGCCTTTGCCATCACTATACACCTCCTATAATTGATGATACGAGGCTGGGTATTGTTCGGTTTCCGTTAGGGTTTTTACTCTGGCGCAGGAATCTCCGCCTCAGCCGGTTCTGGTTCCGCCTCTTCGGTGGTTGCCTCGGCTTCCTCCTGTTCTACCTCGCCTTCAGTCTCTGGCTCTTCAGTTGAGGGATACAATTTCTCCTCAACCGCCTCGATCTTGTCTACCACTGCTTGCTTTTGGCTGGTAGCCGCGCCGGCACTTAGTCGTGCCGCCAGGTCCAAAAACTTCCGACTCAGAGTTATTTCAGCCTCGGCGCGCTTGTGGTTTCCCAGCGACTGCTGCAATTCGGCGGCCAGGACGGCCTGATGGCCGAGTTCAATAATGTCGCCAGCGACGTTCCGGGACGCCTGCTCCACCCTGGCGCACTCACTGGTGGTCTGGTCAACCTGGGCTTGCAGGCCCTGAATTTGGCCTTGCTGCTCAGTGTACAGCCAGACGAGTATCGCACACAGCACCACAAAAATCACTGTCAATACTACCCACAACGAGCCCGCTGCCCGACGAGGGGCAGACTCCTCCGGCTCCAGAGATATTTCCTCCTCAATCTCTTCGGCTTCCGTCTCTTCTTGATTAGTGTCATCGGTCATAAAATCACCTCCTATTTGCACTAATTCGCCGTAATTGAGTGAATCTCCTTCCTCCTGCGAAAAAACTTTTAGATTTTTTTTGTCTCTGTGAGTAGGCCTAAGAAAATACCTACAGCGCGTTGCCCCGGCGCACCAAGTAGGTCGTACAAGCCGCATCATTGGCGACCTGCTCAGCAATCGAACCGAATAGTCGCCGGCGCAGGGTGTGCAGCGGGGGTGTACCGACAATCACCGCATCATAGTCTTGGCTGGCTTGTACTATGGCCTGGGCGGGTTTGGGATTGACCTGCACTCTCACCGTGCCACAGTCAGCTACCCCGGCGGTATCCAGCCATTGCGCCAATTCCTCGGTTATGTGTTCCACTTGCTCTTCGCTGGCCGCAAAATGTACGAAGTCAACAGTAGCCGAACCCTGGTAGTGCAAAGCAATGACGATATCTTTGGTCAAATCAAGGTTGAACTGACTGGCTATAGGCACTAATACCCGCTCAAACTTCTCGCCATTGCGAAAGTTGGCGACTAACAGATGGCAAGGAGAATGGGCGGCGATAGCATCAATAATCCGATCGAAGTTGTCCGGTTGCCAGGTTAGTTGGTCGTGCTGTGAGAATCCCACTACAACGAGATGGGCCTGCTGAGCGGAAGCGACCTCCACAATGCCCTCGTGAATCTGCCGAGCCAGTGATATAGTGCTCTCACAGGCCACCTCCTGCATCTTGGCGTAGTCCAGGGCCTGCTGCAGAAGTTGGTCCGCCTGGCTGATACGATTGGCCGGAGCATCGCCTGAGGGAGATACTGGCTGAGTAGGGGAGACTACGGTGGTTACCATTATCCGTCCCGCAAACTGCGTGGCTATCAGACAAGCCGTGTGCATCAACCGATCAACCGTATTAGGATTAGCGACAGCGACCACTATGGTGTATGAGTTCATTACTGCCTCCATCAATAAGGCGTTCAGCGGGTATTGTTTAGGATCTGCCACCGTGCAGTAGTTATTGGCAATCCATCACGCCCTACTATTTGTGTTTCGCCGCTTCATCGTATCTGACCTCTTTAGTGGTAGTTTATTATCCAGGAGGGCGGTTAGCAACGCGTGTAACAAGCAAAGCGAAGGTCACTGAAACATTTGTCAGTCACTGGTCTGTCTCTATAGCCTTGACAGAGAAGGCGAAGAGACTTATACTTAACCCAGCATTGGGGATAACCCGGGTGGTACGAGGATAGGGTCAAGCCAATATAGCCGTGGGTCCTGAGGAGGTGCCTACGATTATGACAAGTTACCGTGGCTTTACACTAATCGAGTTGTTGGTAGTCATTGCCATTATCGCCATTCTGGCGGCGGTTCTATTCCCGGTGTTTGCCCAGGCCAGAGAAAAGGCCCGTGCTACTGCCTGCCAGTCAAATTTGCGGCAACTGGGGATAGCCTTTACCACCTATCGCACTGACCACAATGACAAACTGCCTTATATGGTTCAGTGGGATCAAAGACGGGGCCAGTATTGGCGCTGGGTCAATGCCATCTTTGCGCATATAAACGATGATCAGATATTTGCCTGCCCGAGCAATGAGGTGAATATCGAGGAGGGGTCGCGCCCTACCCCCCACGCGCCTCTGCCCGAAACCTCCTATTTCTATTGTTCATATTATCTGGAGGGTATAGCCGAGACCGATATTGATGATACGACTCGCACCATTGTGCTGATGGATGGCTGGTTTTTTAAGGACGGAGGTGGACAGAACGGCGCCAACTATCCAATGTTCTATGCTCCATGGGCCGATGGGCAGGTAATGGCTAACTGGGTCAACAATGCACCGGGTCAATATGTCGACCAAATAGCGCTGGACCGGATGCATCGGCACAATGGGGTGAATGGGATGTACTATGATGGTCACGTGAAGTTTATTATGCATGCAGTTAAGGAAGATTTCACGCCGGCGCGGGATTCGTAAAAGGTGCGACTGCCGGCTGAATAGCACCGCTTAGGTTAGCAAGTTTTTGACCTCAAAGCGGGACAGATGTTCCCCAGTCTACCTTACACTTAATAGTTAGCAGTGTGGAGTAGGTACTGATACCAGAAGGAGAAGGTATGTATGTCCAGTAGGCATAAGTTGTGGATAATTACCATAGTTGCTCTCTTCATTGCGGGGTTCTTGATAGCCTTTGCCCCCTTACAGCGACCTTCAACTACGGGTTTCGCGGTGGAAAGCACCTTCTGCTACCGCTTCGGCGAGCCCCTCGTCACTGAAGCAGCCGAGCGCAGTGAGCAGGCCCAACAGATTGAGGGGATGTTAAAAGAGGCTGGAGTCACCACGATGTACGTTAAGTTAATTGACAACAGCCTGTTGGAAGTGCAGACAGCTGCCGTCACCGAGGAGGAGGCCGAAAGGGACAGGCAGGCTGTCAGCCGAGTATTGCAGGAGAACTTTGAGGGAGTCAGTGAGGCCCCGCGGCCCCAAGGGGAAAGTGGGGAACAGCCAGTTTGGCAATTAGGTAACTTCCTGGCCCTCTACCCGCCCCGACCGCAAATTGAATTGGGCCTGGACCTGCAAGGCGGTGCTCATGTGGTGCTGCAGTGTCTGCCTCAGACTACTATAGCGTTTGCCTCCCCCGAAGATAAGCCCCTGATCCGCCAGGAAGATTCTGCAACTGAAGAACCGCCCCAGCCAGATGCCTACCAGCCTCCGGAGACCGAAACCACTCTGACGGAGAAAGTCAAGGCCGTACTGGTGCGTAAGGGCGTGCCCGCTGACCAAATAGAGGTTGAACTGGTCTCACCCCAGTTGCTGACGGTTAAGACCCAGGCTAATGATGAAGACACCGCCAAAAAGCAGCAGAAGATTGTGCGTCAATTTCTGGACAGCAACTACCCAGGTGTCCAGATTGAGGACCGACCCATGCAGATGGTGTTTGTCGGTGCTGATACTGCTGAGAAAGTGAAGAATATTATTGACCGTCGCCTGTATGGGATGAGCGAAGTACGTGAACCTGTCATCCAAAAGCAAGGCGACGACCAGATTATAGTTGAGTTGCCCGGGGTTAAAGACCCCGCGCGGGTGCTGGATATCTTAAAGAGTACTGCCCTGTTAGAGTTCGTCCTAATACCCAACCGGTATACTGACCCCACCCCGGGTGATGCTGATTACACCACGTGGAAAGACACCACCACCGGCGAGATGGTCTCCTGGGAGGTTGTTTATCACAATTCGGAGCGGGAATTTACCGGTGCTGATCTAAAAAGCAATGCCATGGTCAGCGCAGGACAAGCCGGCGACTGGGTGGTCAATTTCGAGATCAGGGACGCCCGTAAGACCGCCTTTGGGGAGTTTACCCGTCATAGTGTCGGCCGGATAATGGCGATTGTACTGGATAGCCAGTGTCAGATGGCGCCGCAAATTAGGACCGAGATTCGCGGGCGCGGCCAGATTGAAGGCGGTATGACTCCCGAGGAAGCCCGCGACCTGAAGTTGCTACTGAATGCCGGTGCCCTGCCGGTGCCCTTGAAGATCGTGGAAAACCGCACGGTCAGCGCTACTCTGGGCCAGGACACCATCGCCCGCAGCCTGCGCGCCGCCCTGCTGGCTTTTGCTGGAGTGTTGATCTTTATGGCCCTTTTCTATCGGCTGCCCGGTGTAATGGCTCAAATCGCTCTGATATTGTACATAATTCTCCTGCTGGCGGTTCTGGCCGTGGTTAAGGCTACTATGACTTTGCCCGGCATTGCCGGACTTATCTTATCACTGGGTCTGGCCGTAGATGCCAACATAATCATATTTGAACGCCTCAAAGAAGAACTATGGGCTAACAAGACCATTCGCACTGCGGTAGAAGCCGGCTTTGACCGGGCCTGGACTGCTATTTTGGATGCCAACGTCACTACGCTGATTGTCGCCGCGGTGCTTTACTTCCTGGGTACCAGCCTCATAAAGAGCTTCGCGGTGGTTCTGTTCTTAGGCGTGTGCACTTCTCTGTTTACTGCGGTAACTGTGACACGCTGGCTGGTGACTATGCTGGGCCGAAGCCGCTGGGGCCAGAATCCGGCCCTCTATGGGGTCAAGCCCCAATCACAGTCCGAAGACTGATAAATTAACGCGTAGGCGATGTTATTGATACCGTAGGAGGGCCATCCCTGGCCCGATCCCAGTTGCAAAAAGTGGCACGGGCTGCCAGCCCGTGAAATGTCAGGAGGTCTAGATACGTGGATTTTTTTCGCCGCCAAAACTGGAATATCATCGGCCGCACCTGGCTATGGTTCGGCATCTCACTGATAGTAATTGTGGGGGGCTTAGGGAGCTGGGCGGTCAAGGGAATAAACTATGGTATAGATTTCACCGGTGGCAGCCTGCTGAAGTTTCAGTTCGACCGGTCTCCAGTTTCCAGTGAGTTACCCGCGGTGCAAGTAATAGCCAAGATCCGTTCGCTGTTAGAAGACCATGGCCTGGCCAAGTCCCAAATCCAGGTGGCAGGCGGCACCCAACTGCTGATTCGCACCCCACAAATGGAGGAAGCCGAGGCGGCTCGGCAACAGCAAGAAATCGCCGAGGGAGTAGAGAAACTATTTGGTCAGCAGGTTGGGACGGTGAAATCAATAGGGCGCGATATGGTCGGCCCCGTGGTCGGCGAGCGCCTGACGAGGAAGGCGTTCTACGCGCTGGTGTTGGGGTCAATATTCATACTGATATACATAGCGATTCGCTATGAGTTTCGCTTTGGCGTGGCTGCTGTGGTTGCTTTGATTCACGACGTGTTGATAGTCTGGGGGGCGATGGCCTTGCTGCGGACTGAATTGAATACCGAGTTCATAGCTGCTGTCCTTACGGTGATTGGCTATTCGGTCAATGACTCGGTGGTCATCTTTGACCGCATCCGCGAGAATATGCGTGTGCGCCGTGGGGCCAACTTTGTCAACATCGTCAACGCCAGTCTTCTGCAGACTATGAGCCGCTCCGTCAATACCACTATGACTACTCTGTTCGCCCTGGTCGCTCTGTTTTTCTTCGGGGGCCCCGCCATCCATGCATTCTCCCTGGCCCTAATAGTCGGTATCACCAGCGGAGCGTATTCGTCTATCTTCATTGCCAGCCCCCTGGTAGTACTATGGGAACGGCGCCGGGCAAGTGCCCCGGCGGGTGCTCGACGTCCGGCGCCGGCCGCGACCGGCGCCGGCGGCAAATCAGTGGAAAGTGAAGCGGCTGTGGGGCCCGAAACTGCCAGCGCCGAGGAAGTTATGAAACGCACCGAAACAGAAGCTCAAGAAGAGAAACGAGCAGAGCGACGCGAGCGGCGCAAGCGCCGAACGGATAAACGTAGCAGGCGGCGCTTCTAATTGACGGATTAATCAACGACCGCTACGACGAGGACTTCGCCCCTCCGATGGGGGTGGCCTGCGGTTATCTGTTCCTTGTGCCCACTGATGACTGTCCCTGTACCTGAGCAGGAGGCTTACTTATGCAGCAAATTCTGGAAATATTGGAGCAGGAAGGCCCAGTAGATCCTCAAGAAATCGCCACTCGACTGAATAGGCCGCTGGAGGAAGTGCAGGCAGTCGTGCAGCAAGCCGAGCAGCAGGGCATTCTGCTGGGCTACCGGGCCTTGATAAACTGGGAGAAGACTGACACCGAGAAGGTTTATGCCTTTATCTCCGTGGAGGCTACCCCAGAACATAATCGCGGCTTCGATGCAATAGCAGATTACATCAGTCGGTTTGAAGAAGTCCACGCCCTCTACTTGATGTCTGGCCTCTCGGACCTGACCGTAGTCGTTGAGGGTGATGACTTTCGCGAGATAGCCCGCTTTGTCTCCGAGAAACTTGCTCCTGTACCGGGCGTACGTAGCACGGCCACCTCCTTTGTGTTGAAGACCTACAAAACGGAGGGGAAGACTATTAGCCAGGAGCCCACGGACCAGCGCTTGGCGGTGAGCCCTTAATGGCCCAGGAGTCGTTTATCTCCCGGACGGTAGCCAGTATTCCCCCGTCAGGTATCCGGGAGTTCTTCGACTTAGTAACCACACGGGATGATGTTATCAGCCTGGGAGTAGGCGAGCCGGATTTTGCTACGCCCTGGAAGATATGTGACGCAGCCATTGAGGCCCTGCGACGGGGAGTCACCTCCTACACCAGCAATTACGGGCTCCTGGAGTTACGGGAAGCAATTGCCGAGGATATTTCTAAACGCTATGCCCTACGATATGACCCGGGCAGCGAGATTCTCGTCACTGCCGGAGTTAGCGAGGGTATGGATGTAGCGATGAGGGCTATACTTAACTCTGGTGACGAGGTAATAGTCCCTGAGCCGTGCTATGTTTCCTATAAGCCCTGTGTAGTGCTCGCCGGCGGGCGGCCGGTGGTTGTTTCTACTTCAGCCGACGATGACTTCAGGCCTCAATCTTCTCAGGTGCGAGAAGTGATAACTGCGCGCACCAAGGCACTGCTAATTGGCTATCCGAATAATCCCACCGGAGCGGTGCTCTCGCGTTCCGCGCTGCTCCAATTAGCGGAAATTGCTGAAGAACACAATCTGCTGGTAGTCGCCGATGAGATATACGGCCATCTGACTTATGATGGCCCTCATACCTGCTTTGCCTCGTTGCCCGATATGAAACCCCGCACAATACTGCTGAATGGCTTTTCCAAGGCCTATGCGATGACCGGCTGGCGGGTCGGTTATGCCTGCGGACCGGCGCCAATAATAGAAGCGATGATGCGCATTCATAGTTATACTGCGCTGTGCAGTTCAGTACTGGCTCAGGTCGGGGCTGTTGAGGCCCTGCATAACTGCGAGGCCGAAATGGCCCGGATGATAGCCCAATACGACCAGCGCCGGCGTTTGTTCATCAAGGGACTCAACGAAATTGGTCTAACTTGCTGCCAACCGCAGGGCACGTTCTACGCCTTCCCCTCAATAAAGCATACCAGCCTTACCTCACGTGAGTTCTGCCGGGCCTTGCTCATTGAGGAAGGGGTGGCCACGGTACCGGGAGACGCCTTCGGCCAGTGTGGTGAAGGGTACATACGGTGCACCTATGCTACCGGGATGGACCAACTAAAAGAGGCGCTCAGCCGAATGGAGCGGTTCCTGAGCAAACTGCATAGAGACCAACTTTCCGATGACACCAGGTCGGCGATATCGGTTAGTTAAATCCTTGTGAGTACACTCCGCATGCAACGCACCGTAGGAGGGGCTGCCTAGCCCCGACCTAATCGCGCCAAGAATGTCGCTGGTACAGAGGCCGAGGATCATCGCGCGCGGTCTTTACTGCTATGCCCGTGGATTTGTCAACTATCCGATGACTCAGCATTCAACAATGGGCATACTGTTAGGAATATTGCTGGCGGCCATATCTGGACTGCTATGCTATTTGAGTTTTCCTCCTGCTGACCTGGGCCTGGTCGCCTGGATAGCATTAGTACCACTGTTCTATGCCTTGAGGCTGACCGCGCATCCGGGATATGGAGGCCTAATTGGGCTGGCTTATGGCGTGGTCTTCTTCGCTTTGCTCCTCCAGTACATCTCTATGTTTGGCCTGCTACCCTGGCTGGTGTTGGCCCTTTTCCAAGGGCTATTCTTCGCTATTCTGGGATGGGCATCAGTCCACTTGCGGCGAGTGTCCTCAGTCCTGATCTCGGCCAGCGCAATAGCGGCGGCCTGGGTGGTGGTGGAGTATCTCCGCTCCCACATCGGCCCCCTCTCGTTCACCTTCGGCGACCTCGCCTACTCTCAGCACGCACTGCTGCCCATAATTCAGTTGGCTAGCCTCTTAGGGGCAGGCGCTGTGACTTTCATAATCGTGCTGGCCAACGCAGTGTTGGCCTGTGCTGTAGTGCAACTGCACACGCTGCCGGTAGGTTCTGCTGGCCCTCACTCTGCCCAAACAGCCCTCGGGTCGGTGGTGGCTGTATATGGGTTGATTGGGATAGTTTATGTTAGCGGCGCGGTAATGTTATCCTGGGAACCTCAGCCTCCTGCTGAAACTGAGCCAATCTCAGTGGGCTTAGTCCAGGGCAATGTGAACCTGCATACGCCGGTAACTGCCGAAGATGCTGAGCAGTGCCGCCAGACTTATACGAGTCTTACCCGCCGCCTGCCACCCAATCTGGACTTAGTAGTATGGCCGGAGAGTGCCCTGCCTGTTGTGCTTAATCGAGATTCCCAATATCGGCGCAGTGCTGAACAGGTCGCTCGCCGGCAAGAGGCTTTCTTGTTAACTGGTGCTCTGGAGGAAAGCAGTAGCGAAGGATTGTATAACACTGCTTATCTATTCAATCCGCGTGGCGAGATGGTGAATAAGTACCGTAAGATTCACTTAGTGATGTTTGGCGAGTACGTGCCCTGGCGGGATCGCCTGAAGTTCTTAGCACGCTATCCGATACGGCGTTTTGACTTTGTTCCGGGCCAAAAGCGCGAACCAATGTCGGTGGGCAATGCGCCTTTCGGAGTGCTTATATGCTTTGAGGCCATTTTTTCGAGCCCGACCCGAGAGTTGTGTCGGGAGGGAGCACAGTTATTGGTCTTCATCACCAGTGATGTATGGGCGATAGGCACTCCGGAGGTCTGGCAACACTCGTACACTGCGCCGCTGCGTGCCGTGGAGGCCCGCAAATATGTGCTGCGTGCCGCGACTATGGGCCAGTCGGCCCTCATCAGTCCTTATGGCGAGGTGCTGCGGGAAATACCCATCGCTACCGCCGGTATTACTGTGGGCGAAGTCCATCCTCGCCCAAACTTGTCCATCTACCACCGCGTCGGCGATCTACCACTATTAGGGTTGTGCTTACTGCTCTGGGTAATAGCGATGTTTAATCGTGCGCCGCCGGAGATTGAGCGCTAAGCTACGGTGCGCAGTCAGAACGGCCTCTACATCTCCTCGTACCCGCCATGTTTACGGGCTGCCTTGACCATAGCGATATAGTTCTCGGGTTTGACTCCAGGGTGAATGGAATTGGATGAGGCAATGATGTAGCCGCCCCCGGGTGCGGCTGTTTCTATGGTCTCCTTGACGTTCTGCTCAACTTCTTCCTCGCTGCCAAAAACCAACAGGTGCCGGCAATCAATATTCCCTACGATACAGGCTCGGCCCGCTACATACTCTTTAGTCTCTCCAATATCCATGCATTGAGGTTGAATAGGATGTAGCCCATCAAAGCCGACCTCCAAAAAATCGTCCAAAATTGGCCACATATTCCCGTCAGTATGCTTTATTATCTGTAGACCTTTGTGGTGTACATAATCCACTATTTCGTGGTGCGAAGGTTTAATGTATTCGCGATAATGTTCCGGTGACATCAGGGTGGTTTCCTCACCAGCCAGGTCGCCGTTCATAATAATAGCATCCACGCCTGCTTGGGCGGCTAAATCAACCGCGCCTAAATAGTAATCAGTGGCAATGCGCGCCAGGCCGTGAACTAATTGCGGGTCCAGAACATAGTCCATTAGCAGATTCTGCATCCCGCCGCGCAGCCGCCAGCTTATCTTAAAAGGGTCAGGCGTCATAGCAACGTGAGCCTTCTCGGGCCCTACTTTATCTACTACGTATTTGACGCGGGCAAAATCATCGGCCTCTAACTTGGAGAGCATATCAAAGCCTCTCAGGTCAGAGCGGTCCTTAATGGGGCCTTCAATAGGGAATGGCTCGCCATGTTCGCTGGTCTGGTAAATCGTTCCGAACTTGTCCCTGACCCGCCCCTCGCCGATGGCCTCCCGGTGGGTGGATATTATGTAACTTGTAGCGTCAAGGGGTAGTTCTTGGGCTACGGCACAATACAGGTCAATAATTTCTTGGCTTTCATCGCCGAAGGTCTCTTGGGCTACCTGTAGCTCTATTGTTTCCGAGGTTAACAGTTGCGCCAGCCTAACGATAATTGGTTCATTTATCCACAACTCAAAGACGGGCACTTGGTCAGGAACCTGGCAAGATAGCGCAGTGAGTGTCCTTTGTTTGCTGGTCATATTATTAGGCACCTCCGTGTTTCACGACACGAACTTTTTACCAACGCTTATAGATTATTCGTCGGGGAAATACGTTCCTCCTTCTACGCTGAACTTGACAATATCCCTGGGGATTGCGTAATCTGAGCAACAAAGGCCCTGTATAACGGAAATAGATTGTGGATAGACTTTACGATAACTCATCTGAACAACAAACAATCACCGCTACCTTAGAGCAGGTGACTTTTCACAACCCCGAAACGGGCTGGACAGTACTGCAGATAGGTACTGATATCGCGGGCCTCATCAGCGCAGTAGGCATTATGGCTGCGCCTTCAGCCGGGGAGACAGCAAAACTGACGGGGAATTGGGAAGACCATCCCCGCTATGGGCGGCAGTTTCACTTCCATCAGTACGAGCTCGTGCGGCCGACCAGCGCCCAGAGCATCGAGAAGTATTTGGGTGGCGGCCTGGTTAAAGGCATCGGGCCCCAACTCGCGGCGGCATTGGTACAGAAGTTCGGCGATGCGAGCCTGGATATTCTGGACAATGAGCCGCAGCGGCTGCGAGAAGTTGATGGTATTGGCCCGAAGCGAGCCGCCGCCCTCACCGAAGCCTGGCACTGCTATCAGGACATGCATCAGGTCATGATGTTCCTGTATCAGCATGGTCTGGGCTCAGCACTGGCCACTCGGATATATTCACACTATGGTCCCCAGGCCATTGAGGTCCTGGAAGCCAATCCGTATCGGCTCGCCCAGGATATCCAAGGTATTGGTTTTGCCACCGCCGACAAAATCGCCCGTAGTGTGGGCCTGCCGGAGGACGACCCGCAACGGTTGCAGGCAGCGCTGGTGCATATCCTCAGCCAAGCGACTGAAGCGGGCCATTTCTATCTGCCAGAGGAAGAGTTGCTGGCCCGTGGGGCTTCATTGGTTCAACTCTCCCCGGCCCGGGTTGAGGTCGCCCTTGCGCGGTTAGAGGAAGCCGAGCAAGTAGTCCGGGAGGGCGGGCTTGGTCCTGATAAGCAGAAAGCGGTGTACCTGCCGGCGATGTTGGCCGCAGAATGTGAGGTCGCTGAGCGGTTGGCAGAACTCGCGCCGGTGAAGAATGATCAAGTACCAGGTCCGCAGGAATTGGACCAGTGGCTGGAACGCCGCGAGGCCTTCGGGGAACTGCCTTTGACTGCAGAGCAGAAGAGCGCGGTGGCCGTCGCTTTAGTCAGCGGCTTGTGTGTGATTACCGGTGGCCCAGGCACCGGCAAGACTACTATTATCCGCCTGCTCGCCGACGCCTGCGAGGCACTGGGACGCCGGGTAGCCCTGGCGGCACCGACTGGGCGGGCTGCCAAGCGTCTGGAGCAACTTACCGGACGCCCCGCCTCGACCATTCACCGCTTGCTGGTCTATGACCCGCGCTCGGGCGGCTTTCGCTATGGCCAGGATGAACCTCTACCCGTAGACACTTTGATAATTGACGAAGCCAGTATGGTAGACGTGCTGCTGGCCCGCGATATGCTGCGGGCTTTGGGGGACGGTTCACAGTTGGTGTTGGTAGGCGATGCCGACCAATTGCCCAGCGTCGGCCCAGGGAATATGCTGCGCGACTTAGTCGAGGCGGGCGTTTCACCGCTGTGCCGGCTGACCACAATTCACCGCCAGCGCCAGGACAGTCTGCTGGTACGTAATGCGCACCGCATTAACGCCGGCGAGGCCCCCCATCTACCTGTAGGGAACAATTGGCAAGGGGAAGACTGTGTGTTGGTAGAGAAAGATGACCCGGAGGCGGCTGCGGAAAAAGTGATACAGACTGCCACTGTTAGCCTGCCTCGTCTCGGCTTTGTGCAGCAGCAGATACAGGTCATTACCCCCTTGCATCGCGGACCTCTGGGAGTAAGAGCGCTGAATCAGACTCTCCAGCAGCGTCTGAATCCTCCCCGGCGCAGCAAGTCTGAACTGCAACGGGGCGAAATCACCTTCCGCGTGGGCGACCGCGTGCTGCAGACGGTCAATAATTATGACAAATCGGTGTATAATGGCGATATTGGGCAACTGGCCGGCATAGATGGGAAGCGCCGTGTCTTCACGGTAGTATTTGAGCAGGGCGAAGTTGACTACGATTTCAGCGAATTAGACCAGTTGGAATTGGCCTACGCGCTGACCATTCACAAGTCCCAGGGCAGCGAGTATCCGGCGGTGGTAATAGTCATCCATAGCAGCCATTATGTAATGCTGCGCCGCAATCTACTATATACAGCCTTGACCCGGGCGGAAAAGATGGCCTGCATTGTCGGCAATTGGCGGGGAATCTACAAGGCAGTCACCACCGCCCCCGAGCGCCAGCGCAATACGCGCCTGGCCCAGCGGCTGCGCCAAGAACTGTCCGACCGGCGTGGGGAGAACCCTCGCGGAGCACAATGTTAGAGAAGGACAGGCCCAGATGAGCAAGGTTATACGGCAACGGCATATCTGGTTAGCCGTATGGATAGCGCTACTGTTCGTCTTGCTGATACTGTTGCGTCCTACTTCGCCCGGACTTGGCTATGATGAGGCTATATGGACACTGGGCCCTCGCGATATGAGTCGCGGCGCTGTACTGTATCGCGACATCTGGGATACCAAGGGCCCGCTGGTTTTCTTCCTGTTCAGTGCCGTCTACCGATTATTCGGATACAATCCGGTTGCCATTAATCTGTTGTCGACAGTGCTAATGATATTTCTGGCGGCGGGAGTATATTGTCTGGCGCGGCAGTTGTTTGACCGCTTCGCCGCGGGCGCCGCGGTGACTTTTCTGTTGTTAGCGGCTGTCTTTCCATCAGGACAGAGGTTAGGGCCGGAGTTGATGATGGAACCTTGGATGGTCTTCGGCTTTGTTGCCACTATTGCCGGCCTGCGCCGGCGGCGCACTTCTCTGATACTTGTGGGCGGTGTCCTGGCCGGACTGGCCTTGCAGGTCACCGGGAAGGCAGGCCTGGACATTCTGGCGTTACTCTTCGGTGCCACTGCGTATTCACTTTGGGTTGCCCGCCGATCTGTTGTGGATGCAGGAAAACTACTTGCTGCATCTGTTGGGAGCGTGTTGATCCCCGCTGCCGGCTTTTCGCTATACTTCTGCCACTTGGGCGCACTGGCTGACTATTGGCGCAGATGGATCGGCGACAATCTGGTGCTTATCAGTGTAGGCGATGCTGGCCCGCAGTGGCGCCCCAGCCACCGCCTCGGAATGCTCATCCGGGGCGAGATAATAAGCAATCCCATTTTCTGGATCGTAGCCCTGTGCGGGGTTGCGCTGCTGGTAATTGGCTTAGTGAAAAGACAGGGGAAATGGCAAGAAGCAGAGCAGCGCTGGCAGGCAGGCTTGCTAATTTGCTGGCTGGCATTTGCGGCGATGGGTGTAGCGCTCAGCGGGCGGTACTATCCCCATTATCTGATGCAGATGGTGCCGGCTGGCGTCGTGCTGGCCGGCCTGTACGCCACTCACACCTACCGCCTTCTGCGGGAGTCAGCCACTCATCACTACAGCCTGGCTCTGGTGCTGGCGGCGGCTATAATGGCAGTGGTCAGTCTCTTCCCCCGAGTCGGCCCGGCAGTATCTAAGTGGAAGGGAGTATTCGGGGTGCCGATGAAACAAGAGCCTGGCGAGATTGCCGGCGATTGGCTGGAGGGACAAGCAGCCCCAGGCGATAGTGTGTTTGTCTGGCCGTTTAGCCCGCACTTGTATCTAAATTCGGATACCAAGCCAGTCAACCGGTTTTATGGCCATTGGTACTTCAACCAAATCACTTCCGGCCCGCCGTCCCCCTTCCGTACACATCTGACCTCGGCCTGGCAGCGCGACCTGGAAGCCAACCCACCTGAGTACGTTTTCATAGAAAAAGACCATCTGACCAACCAGGCTAAATCTATGGCGGTTTTAGGCATAGACGAATTGCTACAGGAGGGCTATGTCAAACTGCCCGATGTTGCCTCCTACGAAGTGTGGCGCAGGGCATCTGGGGGAGTTGCTGGCGAGTAACTCATTGCTCAGCGTCGGCTACGATTGAGTAAAGCGTTACCATTTAATCTGAGATGGGGTCTACGCTGCCCACCAGTTGCTCGCATAGTTGCGGCGGCGTCAGGATTAGCGGTTCGTGGCGGTCGTGGGCGTCAAGTTGAGATAGATTCTCCAGGTGCGTCCCATCCAAAGCGCAGGCTACCGCCCCGGCCTCGGCAGCAATGGCCAAGCCGGCCGCCAGGTCCCAGACTCGCCAATCGGCAAACATAGCGCCCTTGAATACGCCCGCCGCCACATAGCAGGCGTGCAGGGCGGCACTTCCCAGATTGCGGCTTTTATGAGGCATGCACAACTCCAGTGCTTCCCCGGCCTCGGTGGTGAACCCAATCAGGTCGTTGGGGAGTATCTGTTCGTCCTGATTCGCTCGCAGGGGGCGGCCGTTGAGGAAGGCGCCTAAACCGCTGCCGCCGGTGAAAGTCAGGTCCAGTGCCGGCGCGTACACCACTCCGAGAGTCGGCTGCCCGGCCTGGCACAGCCCGATAGAAACAGCCCACAGGGGTAGACCGGCCACGAAGTTGTGAGTGCCATCAATCGGATCAAGGCACCAGACGCGGGGCAGGGACAAATCCTTGGCTCCCAGCAACTCCTCGCCAACTATGCTATCCTCAGGCCAGCGGGCTTGCAGGCGCTGGCGAATCAGCCGTTCCGCGGCCTGGTCAGCGGGCGTGACCAGACTGCCATCTGCCTTAGGCTCCGCAGGCGTCTGCCCGTAGGACTGGAGAGCGGCCTGACCGGCGGCGTTGGCCACCTCGGCGACGAATTGGAGGTCTGCGGCGCTCACTATAATTCAACAGGTTCTTTGTGCTATGCCAATTGACCTTCATTAGTAAAGGATCGAGCAGGTAATAGGGTGGCCAAACAGAAGTATATCCGTAGTGTGCCAGGGTGGTGGTGTTCGATAAGTTCAGTGTAGGGGCGGATGTCCACCGGATCATCCGCCCGAGGTGGATATGCTCGGGGAACAACGGGCGGAAGATGCTTCACACTTCCGCCCCTACAAACGGCACTAACTCAATGTCCAAACTTGGCCGCATAACCCAATATATCTCATATAGCCTCATCATACTGTGTTTGGCTGGACTGCCGGCATTTGCCGGTGAGTTGTTTGTGTGGCAGTCTCTGCTGGCTACGGCCGTCATTTTGGTGGCAGCCATCATCTGGACACTGGGCACAGTTAAGATGCGCAAGTTGCCCGTGCCCAATCTCATTGACATTGCCCTGGTAGTGTTTCTGGGGCTATCCCTGTTTAGCCTAACGCGGTCCGTATACCTGCACGATAGTCTGGTGGCAGTCGGCCAACTTATCGGGTACTTGCTGATATTCTGGCTATGCCAGGCAATGGGCAGGAGTGAGGAATGGCGGTGGGCGGCTGGTGCAGCGGTGGTTGTGGGCGGCATAGTAGCGGCAATCTGGGGGCTGCGGGAGTACGTGCAGACGGTGGCGGCCTCTGGCGAAGTCACCTGGCGTATCTTCGGACCTTTCTACAATCCCAATCTCCTGGCCGGCTATTTACTCCTGGCCCTCCCTCTGGCGGTTGGATTCCTGGGGTGGTGGCGGCAGCGGAGCACCGGACCAGGGCATCGCCTGGACTTAGTGACCGGAACGTTTATCGTTATGTTGCTGGCGGCGGCTCTGCTGCTGACTGGCTCCAAGGGGGGCCTGGTGGCGGCGGTGGCAGTGGTCATTGTACTGGCAATAACGCTGCCTGAGCCAGGCACGAGCACTGCTCGTCGGGTACGGTGGTTAGTAGGGGTTGGTTTGGTGCTGGGTGGCCTAATGGCCCTGGCTGTGCCGCCCCTACGAGTGCGGCTCCTCTCCGCTTTTACCACCGAGTCGCACTCCACGGCCTTCCGCTATTTCACCTGGCGGGGCACTTTGAGTATGATTGGTGTGCGACCTCTGTTCGGTTTTGGGCCAGGCAGTTTTCAGTATGTCTACCCGCGTTTCGCCCAGGCCGGCTTTACCCGTATGGCTCACCAAAGTTTCTTGCAGATTGCGGCAGAGACGGGAGCAGTTTCACTGGCCGCAATAATAGTGGCCTTCGCGGCAATATTATGGGCATTAGCCAAGCGGCTACGAGCAATCGCATCTACTGAGCGCCCTCTGATAGCAGCCAGCGCTGCTGGCTTCGTCGGCTTCCTGGTGCACAATCTGGTTGATTATTCTTGGTATTCGCCAGCGGTAGCATTAACTGTCTGGGGACTGGCAGGATTAGCCTTGTCCACCTGCGCCCCTCGGCGCTATCATCCGCCGCTCAGTGGCACAGGCATCCTGCCTGTGTCGTTCCGTGCCATCCGTCTGGTGATATTGGCCAGCCTTATCGTAGCGTTGATGGGTGCTGTTTGGGGTTTAATCGCACAGAGTCAGGCGGCCCGGGCCTCGGTACTGGCTAAGAGAGGCTCATATACTGAGGCAACGCGGCAGATCCAGCGTGCGCTGCGCTTTGATCCCCTTGATGCTGAATTATGGGAAGATTTGGCTAATTATCAGGCGGCCCAGCCTCCGGCAACGGGCGGTCGGGCACTGGCAGAGGCAATTAGGGCACGCCTGCGTGTAGCACAACTGCGGCCCACTGAGGCCACTAACTATCGCCACCTCGCACAACTCTACGCCCAGGCCGGCGATTTGCCCTCGGCGATTGCCGCGGTCCGCCGCGCCGTACGGGAGTATCCCACCTATGTACAGGGCTGGGTAACACTGGGCCAAATATATCAACTATCCGGGTCACTGAAGCAAGCCGAGGAAAGTTATCAGCAGGTGGCCGACATATATCGCAGCCCAGTATACAAGTATGCCCCAACCAAGGAGTATGCCCGGCCCATATATGCCCCGGCCTTCTATTTTCTGGCTAAGCAAGCGGCGCGGCGGGGCGAATCTGAGCAGGAATACCTGTACTTGGTCCCAGCCGCCAAAGTGTTGACCAAGTATCTGCAGCAACTACCACTGCGTCGGCAAATGATGCACGTGATAGGCCAGTGGAACGAGGCAGAATATGAGCACCTGCGGCGTGTAGCCCAGCAGGTCGCTGCGCGTCTGGCGAGCCGTGGTGAGGCCGGGGCGCTGATGCGGGCCGCTGAATTGTATCTGGCCTTGGACCGGCCTCAAAGGGGACAGCAGATTCTGGAAGAGTTAGTGGCTGAAGCGGTGGGAGGTCGGAGACTATCGACAGGCGAAAGACTATTCACCGGGCGCGGTTGCGTGAGCCTCGCTACCTTATTGAACGAGCAAAATAACGCTACGGAAGCCGAGAGATTACTTCAGCAGGGCCTGACACTGATAGAGGACGGATTGGAAGAATTGTCAACCGGCGCAGAAGTGGCGGGATGGGAAAAAGATGACACCGACGTAGCCGAATATATTCTGGTTCATCACCAACTGCCGGGACCAGAAGGCCGGATGGCGCTGGTTAAGGAGGAAAGACAGTGACGAAAGTGCTGCTCATACATGGCCCTAACTTGAATCTATTGGGGATGCGCGAGCCTGACATATACGGAACGACCACTCTCGCCCAAATCAACGAGATGATCCAGCAGCAGGCCGCCGAACTGGGGATGGAAGTGACCATTGTCCAGTCCAATCATGAAGGCGAATTGGTGGAGGCCGTACAGCAGGCTTATGACTGGGCCCAGGCCATAATTATAAATCCGGCCGCTTACACTCATACCTCAGTGGCCTTGCGCGATGCCATCGCCGCCGTCGGCCTGCCCACAATTGAAGTTCACCTCAGTAATATCGCCGACCGTGAGGATTTCCGACATCAGTCGTTAACTGCACCGGTCTGCGCTGGTCAGATTTCGGGATTCGGACCAGCCAGTTACATTCTGGCTCTGCACGCCGCCAAGCATATTATTGAGGAGGAGCAAGAATAACTGACTACCAGCAGCGTCGGCGAAAATTGCTAACTTGGGCTGAGGAGAATGAGATCCAGGCTTTTGTGGTGAGTTCAAGCGCTAATGTCCGGTATCTGACCGGCTTTAGCGGAGAGGGTATGGTGGTAGTCGCCGCCGAGCAGACGGCAGTAATCACCGACCGTCGCTATGAACAGGAAGCCGGCAAGATTAGTGACTGCCAGGTTATGTTCAGCAGCGAGGGATATCATCGCCAGGTAGCCGAATATCTGGCCGAGTCATCGCCCCAGCGAGTAGCCTTTGAGGCCCAGAATCTCACCTACGCTATGTATGAATATCTCAGTGAGGAGATGTCTGAAGTAGAACTGGTCAGCACACGGGCAGTTGTGGAGCAGCAGCGGGCGATTAAAGAGGACGATGAGATAGAGAAGATCCAGGCCGCCGCTGCCATTGTGGACGCAGTCCTTCCCGATTTGCTGGCTAATTTGTCGCCGGGCATTACCGAGAAGCAACTATCCTTGCAACTACGCGAGCGGATTGTCACCGGCGGGGCCGACCGACTCAGTTTTGAGCCAGTGGTGGCATTTGGCTCCCATGCAGCAGCAGCTCACGCCACCAGTACTGACCAGTCCCTGCGACGTGGAGATATCGTGCTAATTGACGTCGGGGCCCAGTTGGACGGCTATTGCTCAGATATTACTCGCACTGTCATCATCGGACCGTCCAATTCCCAATTTGTCGAGATTTATCGGGTAGTGCAGGCGGCCCAGACGGCGGCGTTACAGGCAATTGAGCCGGGAATAACTGGCGCTGAGGTGGACAGTGTGGCCCGGGAGGTTATCGCCGAGGCCGGCTATGGTGACTACTTCAGTCACAGCCTGGGCCACGGTGTAGGCCTGGAGGTCCATGAATTGCCCCGGCTGGGTAAGACCGGAGATGAGCCGCTCGCGGCGGGCAATGTGGTGACGGTGGAACCGGGGATTTACCTCAGCGACTGGGGCGGAGTGCGCTTGGAGGATATGGTGGCAATAACTCATGATGGCCTTAAGATATTGACCAGTTCTCCCCGGCTTGGCTTATAGAACCTCCCAGTAGCCTCAGGATTCGAAGCCTGTCGCTTCGGACTCGAATCGGTAGCCCACCCCCCAGACCGTAGCAATGCGACAGGAGAGAATCCGACCGTCGAATAGTTTGCTGCGTAGATGATTTATCTGGGTGTCAATGGCCCGAGAGTCGCCGTCTCCCTGAGGGTAATTCCAGACGTGCTCCATGATTTCTTGCCGGGTGCATACCAGATTAGCCCGTGAGGTCAGATAATAGAGTAGGTCAAACTCCTTGGGTGTCAGGTACACTTGCTCTCCTCGTACCTGCACCGAGCGGGAAGGCAAGTCTATTTCCAGTTCGGAATAACTAAGGTGCTGTCGCTGAGCGATAGCCGATTCGGTAATTTCGCTGCGCCGCAATAGAGCCCGTACCCGGGCTACTAATTCCCGCAAACCGAGGGGTTTGGTAATATAATCATCTGCGCCTAATTCCAGAGCCACCACCTTGTCTATCTCGGCATCTCGGCTGCTAAGCATTATGAAGGGAACTTGTGACTGGCGGCGCACTTGGCGACAGACTTCCAAACCATCTGTATCGGGAAGGCCCTGGTTCACCAGCAACAGATGAGGGCAGAATTCTGCCAGCCTGGCCAAGCCCTGCTCGCCATTATCCGCTACCTGGACGGTGAAGCCCTCTTTGCTCAGCACACTCGCAATAGCCTCTTGATTAGCCTCCTGACTATCTATCAGTAAAATCCTATCTTTCTCCACAAGAGATTCGTCCTTCCCTAACACCACAATTCATCTGATTGCAATTCTGCCTTCTAACTCCGCAGATACTTCGCCCTGCAGCCGTAGCGCATCAATGACTATGGCACTAATAGTGCTACCCAGAAGACAGGCATTCTGCCCGTCAGCCAACATAGTATAGCCATTGCCGCCACTAAGCAGAAATTCGTTGGTTGTTACTGAGTAGGTCTGATCTGGATCCAGCGGCTGGCCCGCCACGGTGACCTCTGATAGCGTTTGACCGTCAATGATGAGATTAAGTCCCGACACCTGTAAGAAGCCCCCATGAGGGCGCACCAGGGCGGCATCAAACTCCAACACCGCTCGCAATTGTCGCCCAGTTAGGTCGACTTTAGCCAACTTATTACCAAAAGGCAGCACTCGCATAACGTCTTCAATGGTAATTGGTCCTTGCGAGATGTTGGCCCGGATGCCGCCGCCGTTGAGCAGGGCCACATCCGTCTGGGTAAACTCTCGGGCGATGTCTGCCAGCAAATTCCCCAGATTTGTCTCGCCACTGCGCACCGCTTCCCGCTCGCCGTTGAGCGCAACTTTAGCCTGAGCTATCACCTGCTTTATTTCTTTCTGTATCGTCTGATCATAGAGGTCAATGACTTCTTGCACGTCAGGGCGCAGTGCATAGCCGGCGTCTACCGGGCGCAAGAACCCCCGCCACTTGATTATCTGGCCATCATCCACCACCATATCCACCTGCCCCAGATACAGACCTTGGCTGCCTGCCTGACAGATGAGAGTATTCCCGACCGTAAGAGGCGGCTGTAGGGCATCGTGGCTGTGGCCGCCGATGATCAGGTCAATCTCGGGAACGGCCTGGGCCAGTTTGATGTCAGCCTCCTTGCCCAGGTGGGTCAGGGCAATGAAGAATTTTACCTTTCCCCGATAGTCCTCCACAATCCCGCGTGCCGTCGCAATGGGATCAAGAAATTGCAGCCCGCGAACCTTCTTGGGATCGCTTTCAGTGGCGGTATCCGGAGTAGTAAGAGCAAAGATAATGGCCTCCTGTGAACCTAAAGTGCATTTGACAAGGGGCAAAGCCAGCCAGTGGCCAGTGGCTTGATACCGGATATTAGCACTTATTACCGGAAATTGGGCCAACTTCATAAGTTCCAGCAGGTTCTCTTGACCAAAGTCAAACTCGTGGTTACCGATGACCATAGCATCTAAGTCCATCAAATTCAGGCAGATGAAGTCTGGTTTCCCGTGAAACACGGTAGAGAGCGGTGTGCCCTGCAGCACATCACCGGCGTTGAGCAGCAAAGTAGGTACATTATGTGGGTCATTCCAATCCCGCGTTTCATCTACCATAGTAGCCACTCGCGCCAGCCCGCCCACGCTCTTCCCATCCTGTTCCAGCGGAAGCAATTGCCCATGGAAGTCGTTGAAGTGAATAATAGTCAGATACTGCGGTTCCGGTACCACTGCAGGCAACCACAGCAGTTGTAGGACCAATATGGCTGCTATTCCTGCTCGCGCAACGCGCATTTGCTTTCTTATTAACGTTGTAATCATATGTCTAACCTCCATTGATAATGTTAACAGTTTCGCCATAATTGAACCATTTCCTTCAAACTATCAGTAATTTGGTAAATAATTGGGGACTGGCCAACTATGGGGCAATCTGTTGCCCAATTGCCGAGTCCAAGAGAGGTAAAATTCTCCAATAAGAGAATTAGCATACTACTATCGGTTGTCCCACACGGGTACCTGTCATCAAACGAACGTAACCAGTGTGGATCGGACCCTAAGCAATCCACCTGTCGCCTACCGGAGAGCAGCCGTCTCGCTTGCGTCTCTGCCGTAGCCAGCCTATGTAAGGCAAGGCCGTAGAATCTTATTCTGAAGGTGAAAAAGCAAGTTAAAAATGGCTTAATAGAGATAATCAAGGAGACGAGTGAATTGGCACCAGAAAAGTACACCATCGGCATTGATTTCGGCACCAACTCGGTGCGGGCGGTGATTGTAGACGTGGACACTGGTGAGGAAATCGCCACTAACGTCCGCAACTACCGGCGTGGCGAGCAGGGCGTTATCACCGACCCCGCCAATCCCCACGTCGCTCGCCAGCATCCGGCCGACTATCACGAAGGGCTGGTGGGTTGTGTGACCGCTGCCCTGGCCGAGGCCCACTCGGTGCCGGGGTTTGCTGCCGAAGGAATCATCGGGATCGGCGTTGATACGACCGGTTCTACCCCTATGCCGGTAGACCGCGAGGGTACGCCACTGGCTTTGCAGGATGAGTTCAAGGATAACATCAATGCTCTGGCGTGGCTGTGGAAGGATCACTCCTCTATGGCCGAGGCCGAAAAGATTACTGCCTTGGCCACCAAACATCGGCCCCATTATCTGGCCAAGTGCGGCGGCACTTACTCATCGGAGTGGTTTTTCTCCAAAATCTGGCATTGCCTGTTCGTAGCGCCCGACGTATTTGAGGCTGCCTATAGTTGGGTGGAATTCTGTGACTATATCCCCGCTTTGCTCGCGGGGGACACCCGGCCCGAGCACATCAAGCGCAGCGTCTGCGCAGCGGGCCATAAGGCTATGTATTGTGAGGAGTGGGCGGGCCTGCCCGATGCCGAGTTCCTGGCGATGCTGGATCCAAAGATCGGCCAACTCCGCTCCCGGCTTTACGAGAAAGCCTACAGTTCGGACGTCATTGCCGGCTATCTGAGCCCTGAGTGGGCGGAGAAGTTGGGGCTGGTGGCTGGCATCCCGGTGGCGGTGGGGGGTTTTGATGCCCATTACGGCGCGGTCGGCGCGGGCGTTGCTGCCGGGACGGTGGTGAAGATTATTGGTACTTCTACTTGTGACATTACCGTTGCCCCCAAGACCGGCGAGAGCTTGAATATTCCCGGCGTGTGCGGCATTGTAGATGGCTCGGTGCTCCCGGGTTACTATGGCATTGAAGCAGGTCAGTCGGCGGTGGGGGACATCTTCAACTGGTTCGTGACCGAACTATGCGAGGGCGACGCTGCCCTGCATGATGAACTTACGAGTCAGGCTTCCGCGTTGAAACCGGGTCAGAGTGGTCTGCTGGCTCTGGACTGGAACAACGGAAACCGTACCATCCTGGTGGACGCTCGGCTTAGCGGGCTGCTATTAGGTCAGACTCTCCAGACCAATCGGGCCGAGGTCTATCGGGCCTTGATTGAAGCCACGGCCTTTGGTGCTCTGACTATTCACAATCGCCTGGCTGAATATGGCGTGCCGATAGAGCGGATCGTTGCCTGCGGCGGCATTGCCGAGAAAAATGCGCTGCTGATGCAGATATATGCGGACGTAAGCGGCAAAAGCATTTATCTGTCGCGCTCGCCCCAGACCTGCGCTTTAGGGGCGGCCATCTTTGGCGCTGTAGTGGCCGGCAGTGAGCAAGGCGACTATGAGACTACTGAGCAGGCCCAGGCTGCTATGACCGGCGTCAAAGATACTGTCTATGAGCCTAATCCAGACAGCCAGCCGGTTTACGGGCAATTGTATGGGCTCTACAAGCAACTGCATGACAGTTTTGGGCTGGAGGGGCACGCCGACTGTCTGTATGACGTGATGAAGAGGTTGTTGGACATCAAGCAGCAAGTCTCGAACTGACGGGGAACTGCGAACAGGTCACGGCGAGCCGTGAACGTAGCCATACTGCTGTTCATTGTTGCGCCCGTCTTTGCACCTGCCGTTAAACCTGTCGTTAGACCTGTTGTTGAACCTGTCGTTAGTTAGGTGACCGTATATGCTGGAAGACCTGAAACGTGATGTATGGGAAGCCAACCTGACTCTGCACCGCTCGGGACTGGTGATACTGACGTGGGGAAATGTCAGCGGGCGTGACGCGGACTCGGGGCTGGTCGCCATCAAGCCCAGCGGCCTCACTTACGACGAAATGCAGCCTGAGCACATAGTCATCGTGGACCTGGAGGGCAACATTGTTGAAGGGGGTCTGCGGCCTTCCTCGGATACGCCGACTCATCTGCTGCTTTACCGTGAATTTGAGGGAATCGGCGGAGTAGCCCATACTCATTCAACCTATGCTACCGCCTGGGCCCAGGCTCGTCGCCCTGTGCCTTGCTATGGCACTACCCACGCCGATCATTTCCGCGGAGTGGTGCCGGTGACTGAGGAACTAACGGAGGAGGCGCTGGCCGGTGACTACGAACTGGCAACCGGTAGGGCCATAATTGATGCGTTCGCGGACATTGATCCTACCGAAGTGCCGGCGGTATTGGTAGCCAGTCATGGCCCCTTCACCTGGGGGACATCCACTGCTGAAGCGGTGCGAAACAGTATTGTGCTGGAGCAGGTAGCGCAGACGGCGGCCCTGACTGAGATGTTATCACCCGAAGTAAGCGGCATAAGTCCACAACTTCGGGATAAGCACTTCCTGCGCAAACATGGCAAGGATGCCTACTACGGCCAGCCTGCGCGGTAGCTGAGTGCAGTTCCGCTAACAACCTGCATCTAAGCAGGTGATTACGATTATGAAAAACCGGGAACCTGACTTCACGCGCCTATGCAAGGTTCTCCTACGCGAAGGGGAGCCGGATCTGCTGCCTTTTATGGAGTTGAAGTATGACCATGAGATTATGGAAGCCATTCTGGGCAGACGGCTACCCCGAGTCGGCTACTCCAGTCAGGCAGAGCGCCAAGACGGTGATGCAGAAATAGTTCAAGGTTATTACGAAAATGTAGTGGAATTGTACCGCCGGATGGGCCATGACTACGTAAGGGGCCGTGTAGGTCTTGACTTTCCTCTCTCTGATCTATATGCCGCCGATACTGCCAATCTGGCCGAGGGCCACCGAACTTGGCGAAATGAGGGTATGGGATTAATTGCCAACTGGGAGGACTTTGATAGATACCCCTGGCCGACCCCTGAGGATATTGACTACGGTCCGCTGGAGTATGCTGAGCGGGTAATGATTGAGGGTATGAGGATTATCGGGATGACTCCGGGAGTATTGGAATATACCACCTGGCTGTTCGGATATGAGAATCTCTGTTACAGTCTTTATGATCAGCCCGACTTGGTCGCGGCGGTCTTTGACCGCGTCGGCAGCCTACTGCTTTCTGCTTACCAGACAATGAGCAGCATGGCAGCGGTCGGCGCGTTGTGCCTGGGAGACGATATGGGCCACAAACATGGCACACTGGTTGCTCCCCAGGTCCTGCGGAAGTATGTCTTCCCGTGGCATAAGCGGCTTGCCGACGCAGCACATGCCCACAACAAGCCCTTTATATTGCATAGTGCTGGGCAATTAAGCCAGATTATGGATGACTTGATAGAATATGTGGGTATTGACGCCAAGCATGCCTTTGAGGACGTTATTACCCCGGTTACCGAGGCCAAAAAGCTGTGGGGCGACCGGGTCGCGATCGTCGGTGGCGTTGATATGGATGTATTGGCTCGTAGGGATGAGCAATATGTGCGGCGCTACACGCGTAATATTATTCGGCACTGTGCTCCCGGTGGTGGCTATGTGTTAGGGTCGGGTAATAGTATCGCCGACTACTGCAAAGTAGAAAATGTGCTGGCAATGTACGATGAAGGACGCAAACTGGGGGTCTATCCCCTGTAGATAGTATAAATCATTTAGGAGGCGAAAGTAATGAAAACGGAAATGACATTGGGAGTGATCGTTGGCAATCGGGGATTTTTCCCTGACCACTTGGTCAGGGAAGGGCGCGAGGAGGTGCTGGCAGTACTGGCGCAGCAGGGCTTCCAGGTAATAGCCCTGGGGCCGGAGGATACGCCCCTCGGCTCAGTGGAGACGCGCCAGGACGCTGGTAAATGTGCTGACTTGTTCAAACAGCATGCTGACCAAATTGACGGCATACTGGTCACTTTGCCCAACTTTGGTGACGAGCGAGCCGTGGCCGAGACGGTGAAGATGTCGGGGCTGGACGTGCCGGTGCTCGTCCATGCTTTTCCCGACGAGCCGGCGAAGATGTCCATTGCTGATCGGCGCGACAGTTTCTGTGGCAAAATTTCGGCGTGCAACAACCTTGCTCAATACGGTATCCCTTATTCTTTGACCGGCGAGCATACCGTCGCGCCGGCCTCGCCGAATTTCCGCGAGGATTTGCAGTGGTTTGGGGCGGTATGTCGGGTGGTCGGCGGGCTGCGGGGCGCCCGTATCGGGGCCATTGGCGCCCGACCGGCGGCCTTCAATACGGTGCGCTACAGCGAGAGAATATTGGAGGCCAACGGTATCAGTGTGGAACCTATTGACTTGTCTGAGATACTGGCGCGCATTGACAAACTCGAGGACGCAGCAGCAAATGTCCAGGAAAAAGTTGGTGCCATCCGCGAATATGTGAGCACCGAAGGTGTCCCTGAGGCCGCGCTGGTCAAGATGGCCAAGTTGGCTCTGGTAATAGACGAATGGATGGCTGAGAATGAATTGGACGCCAGCGCAGTGCAGTGCTGGACGTCCATAGAGGAATCGCTGGGGGTGGTGCCCTGCACGGTAATGAGTATGATGAGCAACAAACTGATGCCCAGTGCCTGCGAGGTGGATGTAACCGGGGCGGTGGGGATGTACGCTCTGATGCTGGCTTCGGGCAAGCCCAGCGCCCTGCTGGACTGGAACAACAACTATGGTGATGACCCTGACAAGTGCGTGCTATTCCACTGTAGCAATCTGCCCAAGGACTGTCTTGCTGAGGTACGTATGAGCCAGCACGATATTCTGGGCGACACGGTGGGCCGGGAGAACTCATACGGAACGTGTGTGGGGCGCATCAAGAGTGGGCCATTTACCTTCGCTCGGGTCTCCACTGATGATGAAGCCGGGGAGATAGCCGCCTATGTGGGCGAAGGCACATTCACCGATGACCCTCTGGATACTTTTGGCGGTGCGGGGGTGGCCTTCATAGAGAACCTCCAGGACTTGCTATGGTATATCTGTGCGCGGGGGTTCGAGCATCACGTCGCCATTACCCACGCCACGGTCGCCCCAGTACTGATAGAGAGCATGCAAAACTATCTGGACTGGGATGTATATGGCCACAATATGGAATAGTTGCGCTGGGCAGGTGTTAGGTCCCGATCCTACTCTTACAAACTACAATAGGAGGGTAACACATGGCAACGGAAAGTATAACCTATTTTGACCAGCCGGGAAAACAGAATACGGACGAGACTCTCAGACTTGCAGTAGAAGCGGCCCGCCGCGAAGGTCTGGGCACGATAGTAGTAGCCTCTACTACTGGCTTTACCGCGGCAAAAGCGGCCGAGATGGTGCAGGATGACGATATTCGTCTGGTGGTGATTCCCCATCAATATGGTTTCGCGGCTGAGTGTGAGTTTGACCTTGACCTGGTACCAGACCTCCAAGAGCAAGGCCATTGTGTACACTTTGGGACGATGTTGTTCCATACCGACGGCTTCTATGGAAACAATGCGCCTACCGCCCTGGCGAACATCCTGCGCACCTTCGGCCAGGGCACCAAGGTCTGCCTGGAGATTGTGCTGATGGCCGCGGATGCCGGGCTTATAAGCCCTGAGCAGAAAGTCGTAGCAGTGGCCGGCACGGGCCGCGGTGCCGATACCGCGATGACGGCTACTCCCGCTACAACTCAGCACTTGAAGCAACTGGCCATACACCGCATCCTGTGCAAGCCAATGCTGCAGTAAGCCAAGGACCAACGTGCGGCGAGCATGACATAACTTGCGGTTACAGAGCCGGGATTGGTGGCGCCGGTATTGGCCTGCGATGGCATTTACCCGAATGGGCCATGCGTAATTCCAACCGTGGTTACGGGAGGATAGTATAATGAGATCTCAAGGATCCATACCGTCACGATGGGCTACATCTGGGCGTAGGGCCGCAGCATATCTCTTGGCATTAGCCGGTGTGATTGGGATTAGTCTCAGTGTGGTTGCGGCTAATGCGGCAACGATCTGGCAACCGGGGGCCACCAGTATGTGGTATGAGAACACCAAGCCCGAGGCAGAGGCTGAGGAGTTTACTGCCACCACTACTCGGGGCGAGAAGGAGCCGGTAGTAGTCGCGTTGTGGAGTGACGAGGACGGCGGGCCGGTGGGCCTGACTGTGGATTTCCCTGTGCCGGTGGAGATACGGCTGGTCGGGTTTCAGCGTCGCAATATCAGGGGCCAATTGTTAGGCATTCCCTTCTGGCTGTGGCCCCGGAGGGAGGATAATGCGCTGGCCGGCCACGAGAACAAAGCGACCGCTGGTGCCAACGTTGCCTGGTGGCTGACTGTTCAGGCGCCGGACGAGGCGGGGCTGATAGAAGGCAGTGTCACACTTCACCTGGAACGCGGCCAGACCATTTCCCGGCCGCTTAAGGTGAGAGTGCTGCCGATCAGACTGCCCCGCGCAGATATTGCCTTTGGTCTGTATTTTGACGAGGGACGCCTACCCGAATATGCCCGCACCGACGAATGGAAATTGTCCATCTACGCCGATATGGCTGAACACGGACACACTATGGTCACTTTCTACGATTACGGCGACTGGTCGCAACTGCCGCCCAAGAAAAGCCGGATGATGCATAGCCTGCCACTGGCCAAACAAGCCGGTCTCATCCACTCCGATATTCCGTGTATGGCGTTAGTAGGAGGCATTGAAAGAATTGCTGGGGATGACGAAAAAGTAGCCTGGTTGCAAGTCCAGTGTGAGAAGAATGGCTGGCCCGAGTTGCTGGCCTATGGTGCTGATGAGCCTAACACCCCCGAATCGGCCTGGAACGCTTTGCCGGGCTTTGAAAAGATACACGGCCATGGCATGCGTACTGTAACCGCTAATGATGAACTTGGGGTCGGATACCTGGGTGAGTTGATCGATGTGTGGGTGCTCGCCATGCCCCGTGCAATCGACTCCGGCGTCCTAAAGTGGGCCGAGCACTGGGGCAAAGAAGTGTGGACTTATAGCATTCAACACCGCGCTACCAATGCCCGCTGGAACCGGCAATATGCCGGCCTATTCACGTGGGGCTGGGGGCTGCGGGGCAATTGTCCCTGGGCCTATACTAACCATGAGAAGTATGCCATTTATCCGGATGGCAGCGGCACGCCAGGTATCTCCAATGGCTTTGTGCTCCCCACCCCAGAGGGCATCGTTACCAGCGTCGGCTGGGAAGGACGGCGTGAAGGCATCAAGGACTACTGCGCCTTGCAGATGCTTGAGAAGTTGCTTGAAGGCAAACAAGGCCCAGTGGTCGCGCAAGCCCGACAGTTCCTCGCCGATACCAAAACAAAGGTACAAAAAGCGGATTTCTGGCACGGACACGAGGAGACTGACTACTACTGGGATCGTCCCGATACTCACGATATCTACGCCGACTCGCAACTTGATGTAGGAACGCTCCGGCTCAAGGTGCTGAAGTTCATCCAGGATTTGCAGTAGGCTCATCCGAGTCAGATTACCGTTTAAGGAGCGCTGAACCAGTGTTATCTGAGAATCCCTTCGCTACAGAGGGAAATTGGTATCGCGGAAACCTCCATACTCACACCACCAGTTCCGATGGTGTAAAAACTCCCGCCGCGATGGCCGAGCACTACCACCAAAACGGCTACGACTTTCTGTGCCTTACTGACCATAATAAGGTCACCGACATCGCGGGACTATCTTCGGATGACTTTCTGGTAATTCCTGGTACGGAGTTGGATGTTCAGCGGAAAGAGCAAGGCTATCATGTGGTGGCGGTAAACGTACCTACCGTGCCTACGTCGCTCCCTGGGACTGAGGTCAGCGCGGCGCTGGCCGCAATTCGCGAGATGGGCGGGGAGGCTATCGTCGCCCATCCCTACGACCTGACCATCAATGATCTTCTGCCGGTAGAAGGCTATCTTGGCATAGAGATATTCAATACCAGTGTCCACCACGCTTTCGGGCGCGGATATGCTACGCTCCACTGGGATGCGCTTCTGTCCCGGGGGAAGAGAGTATGGGGCTTTGCCACTGATGATGCCCACTGGCACTTCAATGACCACCGGCCTAATGATGCGTGCGGCGGTTGGATTATGGTCAAGGCACCGTCCCTGACACTCCCGAACATCCTTGACAGTATCAGAAGGGGCCTCTTCTACGCCAGCAATGGCCCCGAAATCAAAGATATAACAATAACAGATGAGACAGTAACTGTACGAACTTCTGACTGTAAGAGCATAACCTTTGTAGGCCAAAATTGGGGGACCAGCGAGAAATTCACGGCCTTAGGCAGCCGACTGCTCAGTAGCGCTGAGTATAAACGGCGGGGCACTGAGGAATACCTGCGCGTGGAATGCGTCACTAAAGAAGGCCAGTGCGCTTGGAGCAATCCCATCTGGTTCACGCAACGAGGTGATAAGGATGTCTTGTGAACGGTTACAGTCAGGGCCAATTATATGCACACTGTTGGTCCTCGTTTTTGTGCTGCCGGCCGTGGGCCAGCAGTTGCAGGAGTTCTCCTATGTGCAGGACTTCGAGACTGAGGATCCTGTCCAATTCTTGGCCAGTGATGGCGAACACGAAGTCCATTTCAAGGGGTTCAGCGAAGACCAAGCCTTCAGTGGCAAGAAGTCTTTCAAGCTGGACGTAACCATCAAGTCAGGTCACTATCTGTATTGGAGTATACCAGTGCGGGTCCCCTGCGAGGGCGCGCTCAGCTTCTCTGGCCGCTTGCTCATCGCTGAGCCCTCCTCTGTCCGGGCTGGCCTCGGGGTAAGTGTAGTGTTCCCGCCGACTACTGACAGCGGCTGTGGCGCCTTTGCGCAGTTTTCGGGTCCTACTGATGGCTGGAAGCTGATAGAAGGTAACATTGTCACTTGGGGGCAAAATAGTGCGGGTAGAATCACGGACAGGTTGGTCTATGGTGCTACCGAGAAGGACATCGGCATTTACCTAAGCCAAGTGGGCATTTTCCTCTATGGTACGGGCCGGATTGTGCTTTATGTGGACGATGTCCACGTTGAGGGGCAGGTCCCCTCTGAAGCGGCCTATGAAGTGGATATAAAACAACGCTGGCAAGACTTTTCGGACAAATGGCACCGGCAAGTGGCTGACTGGCGCCAACAGATGAGCGAGGCTGAGGAAGCTTTCGCCAGTTTGCCCAAGGTTACTGATGAAGGTCTGCTCAGAGTGAAAAGTGTGATTCACGACCTCCTCACGACTGCCCAAGAGCAACGCGCGGGCATGGAGGGGCGGGGCTATATCTCCCCCTGGGGGGCCTCCAGATTGGAAGAGAATATGGGAGCGATCAAGCAGTTTCCCTCACTCTTTCAGATGATGATTGAAGCTATTGAGGTGGGACGGCCCTTGGTTACGTATAGTCTGCGGCCTATCACCAATGTGCGAGCGTTGCCGAATAGCTTTCCTCATGTCCCCGGCACTCCAGGCGGCGAGCTAAGTGTATCTGGTTGCCGCGGCGAATATGAACCGGCTACCTTCGCGGTCTATACTCTGGATGACTTGAGTCAACTAATTGCAGGAGCTACTGATCTGGCCGGCCCGGGCGGCGTCATTCCCTCTGGTGTGGTGGATATCCGAGTAGTCAAGTGCTGGTACCAGGCCGGCCGGGAGATCTGGGAGGTAATAGGCAGAACGGGGATAGATAGTAAGCAATTGGCGCCCGAACTGTTGCTGAAGGATGACGCTTTGGTACAAGTTGACAGCGAAGAGCAAGCCAATTACCTGCGCAGCACTGCTGAAGATGGCACTACCAGCTATCTACTGGCCAGTGGAGAGGACAGCACACAACTGGAAGGGGTACGTCCTATTGACGCCGAGACCTTACAGCCGGTCAATATCCTCACCGATACCCTGAAGCAGTTCTGGGTGACCGTACATATTCCTGAAGACGCCACTCCCGGTACATATACGGGCGCCGTCCGCCTATCGGCCCCAGGTATCGCCCCGGTTCGGATCCCGCTTACCGTGACCGTCCATCCCTTCGATCTGGCCGAGCCAGACATGATATTCTCCATATACTATCGGGCGAAATTAGCCCAAGACAATCAGCCAACCATTACCTCAGAGTGGCGCTCCGAAGAGCAATATTTGGCCGAGCTGCGGGACCTTCACGCGCACGGCGTTCAGCATCCCAACCTTTACCAGGGCTATGACCCCGAGTTATTGCCTCGGGCGCTGCAGCTACGCCAGCAGGCCGGTCTGACCAATGACATATTCTTCACCTTGGGATTCGGCACGGGCGATGCCACTTCTGAAGAAGCACTGAATGCCCTGAAGAATAACGTTAAGCGGTGGATCAACCTGGCCGCGCAGTTTGGGTATAAAGAGGTCTATTTTTACGGCATTGATGAGGCCACTGGTGAGAAGTTAAAGTCGCAGCGGCCCGCCTGGGAGGCAACGCATCAGGCTGGAGGCAAGACGTTTGTAGCCTGTTATACAGGTGCCTTTGAGCTGATAGGCGACCTCTTAGATGTAGCAGTGCTCGGCGGACCACCCTTGGCTAAGGAGGCAGAGAAGTACCATGGCGTTGGGGCCAAGATATTCTGCTATGGCAATCCCCAAGTTGGGGTGGAGGAGCCCGAGACTTATCGGCGCAACTACGGGCTGCTGCTCTGGAAGGCCGGCTACGACGGGGCGATGGACTATGCTTACCAACACGGCTTTGACCATGTCTGGAATGATTTTGACAGTAAATCCTACCGCGACCACTGCTTCACCTATCCGACTGTCAATGGCATCGTAGGCACGATTCAGTGGGAGGGCTTCCGGGAGGCAGTTGACGATGTGCGCTATGTGACTACCCTGGAGCAGGCTATCGCAAAAGCCGGGGACACTGAGGCTGCCCGCGCCGCCCAGCGGTGGCTTGATCGCCTGGACCCCTCCGGAGACTTAGACCAGATACGCGAGCGCACTGTAAAGTGGATTAAGCGCCTGACGCGGTGAGAAACGAATCCCCAAGGATAAGCAAGCCGTTCGCTAACACGGGATTTGGCCACTCACTGTGCAGTGTGTTGTTTAAGGAGTTGGTTGAAAATGAGCACAATGGTAATTGGCTATGATGTTGAAGACCGGACTGGCTCGGATATTACCCGGCGCTTCTTATCTAAGGCCAGTGAACTACATGCTGAACTACAAGCGCCGGCTACGCTCTTTTTGGTCGGTATCACCGCGGAAAACAATGTGGAGGCGATACAGAGGGCTAAGGAAGAGGCCCCCTTTGAGTTAGGCTCACACAACTACTCCCATATCCTGCTCAAGACACTCTGTCAGGTAAAGGGGGATGGCATCGTAGAAATCGCACAGGGCGGAAGTCTGGGTCAACTCGTGGCGGAAGTAGACAAAGCCAACACGGTACTGGAGCGAGAATTTGGGGTCAAGTGCCGGGCCTTCTGCTCGCCCTGGGGCTACTACCGGGGCATCAGCGATCGCCCCGACCTTCTCCATCTGCTACACGTCGCGGGCATCCGCGTGATGCGGACCTGGATGCGCAACGCCCAAGATTGGATCCCAGTGGACTACGACGTCCAGCCCTTCTTCTACGAACCTCAGGGGTTTCCGGATATGTTAGAGGTGCCAGTGACGGTGCGGCATGACTGTAACTGGCCGGTCCATTATGGATTCGAACCACAGGAATATGCTAATCCGCAAGAGTTCCTCGACTATCTGAGGAGCGAGTTAGATTATCTGCACGAACGCGACTGGCTGTATAATGCGGCGCAACATGATACTACGACGATTGAATATGACCCTGATATGGTCATTATGCGCGGTCTGATTGAGCATGCCCGCCGCATTGGGATGGAAGTGATGAATTTCACCCAGTACTATGATAAGATGCGGGCCAGCAAGCAGTGAAGGATAGGGAAAACCAAAGTAACTTCTTGACCTTCCGCTGACCGCAAACTAAGCTACAGAATTGAGAAACAGGTCCTCACATTCAGTGTTCTGGGCTGTCCTTACAGGTTACGTATCTTTTGTGGTAGCTCTCTGGAAGGAGTGACGATATGGCCACAATTATCCAGAGTGCGCTGTCGGTGTTGTTGATGCTGGCGGTCGCGGGGGGGATTCGTGCCGAGGAGAGAGAGCCCGAAAGAACTGACAAGCTGAGCGATAATGTTACCCGGCTCATTTACGCAGAGGGCGACGAAGAATGGGATATCGCGGGACGCGGCAAGGTAAAGTTCGTTCCAACGCCAGCCCAGACGCGCGAAGAGTCCCAGCCGCGTGCAGTTGATACTGAGCGAGGCTACATTACTTTCTCGCCGGCAGGCCGCGGCGGTGTGCTGCCCGAGTACCGTCCGGCGGACACCGAATTGGTGGATGAAGTCTCCCTCTCTGCTTCGCTGGGTGAATTTGAACCGGCCACGTTCGCGATCCGGCCGCTTGTGGCATTGGGAACCGTCACGTTCGCAGTCGGCGATCTGCGGGGCCCGAAGGGGGCGATCATTCCCGCGTCAAGCATAGATGTCTACATCGTCGAGCCGACGGTGGAGCAGATTGGGCTTACGGGCAACCAGGTTCGCTGGGTCGCGAAGTGGCTCAGACCCGGCAACGCGGCAAATACGGCGGTGGCCTGCAATACGCAGGTTTACCTCGACATCCACGTTCCTGAGGACGCGAAGCCGGGTCCCTATTCCGGTACAGTTGCCATCAAGCCCGAGAAGGCGAAGGCATCGTCTTTCACCGTGCGGCTGAAAGTGCTGCCCCTGACGCTCTCCCGTCCGATGCCGTGGGGCTTCTTTCGCTACGACTGGCACAAACCGGACGAGCGTTCCGAGTGGCTCCTGTGGGGGCTCAAGGAGATGCGTCGGGCCGGCATGACCCAGTGTCTAATCTCCCCGATCCACTATCAGAATCGCCCCGGTGTTTCGCAGGATGGGACCGTTGACTTCTCTATCTATGACCACTGCATTGAGCTGTACAAACAGGCTGGTTTCGAGGAGCCGCCCATTGTCGCGATGGAGGGGCTGATGTACGGGCTTTGTGCGGCGATGGGCAAAGCCGAAGCGCTCAAGTTTAAGGACTACCTTGAGCCCGGCGTAAAAGCGGAGGAAGTTCCGGCTGAGGTGCGCGAGTTCGCCGGGCGGGTGATCCGTCGGATATACGATCACGCCCTGGAGGCGAAGTGGCCACCGTTCTACATCTACCTCGCAGACGAGCCGTCCCTCGGCTCACCGGCGATGGAGAAAGCGAAATTCATGTACGGTCTTACTCGGCAAGTCGCCCCCGAGATGCAGACGGCCGGCACGGTCTATACCCATGAGTGGTGGCAGCCTCTGGAGAACTTGCTGGACCTCAACATCTGTCACTACGTCCATCCCTGCCACAGCGCCGATGGCAACCGTCGCTGGCATCAGCGCGCCAACCGCCAGCATACCAGGCTCTACGGTATTGATTTTATCGGGCCGCTTGATACTTACTGGGAGGGCCAGCAGATTACCTTCACCGCGGAGAAGGGCAAACTCGCAGGCATGATGTGCTGGACGCAGTTGGTCGCCCAGGAGCTGGACGAGCCTTTCAACCCGTACCGATTTCTGGCCAATTCGTGGAAGGGCGGCCCATGGTGCCTGCGTGACCAACAGGGGCGTGTGTGGCGCAGCCTACCATGGATAGGATTACGGGAAGGCATTGATGATTCCCGCTATCTGCGGACGCTGCGCGACCTCATCGCTGATACCAGGCTCGCCGGTCGATACGCTGCCAGCAAGAAAGCACGTATCCGTCTCCAGCGAATTCTGGACGAGGTGCCTTGGGTCCCAGGGGTACGCGTCTCAAACTCGCCGTGGACCGCCGCAAGTGCCGACGCGGCGCGCGACGAGTTGGCCGGGGCAGCGCTCGAATGTCAGCAGTCGCTTGGTTTACGGACTGCACAGGGAGGAAAACCATGAAAGTGTTAGTAATCGGCGGGACACGATACCCGGGCCGTGCGTTAGTTACTCGGCTGGCGACCAGGAAGCCCTACGATTTTGCACTGAGCACTCTTTGCCTGTAAGGAGGTAGAAGTCAATAATCACGGCCCTTGCATCGTGTTTGGGCTTTGACTATAATGGTCACGGTAAGCAACAAAGTGCATCGTAGCTGGAGGAGCCAACCGACCATGAAGAGACTATGCCGCGCTCTGCTATTGCGCAGCTGAACCGTGGTTTGTGGACGTGACGCAGCAGGTTGGTCTGGCCGGCGGTGGCCAGGCGGCGTGGGGCGACTATAATGGTGATGGCTGGGTAGACGTGTACATTTCTGGATACCTATATCGGAACGACGGCGGCGAAAGGTTCACAAAAGTCAATGAGGCAGCCAATCTTCCCGAGGCCGGCAATGGCATCTGGAGCGACTACGACAATGACGGCGATCTGGATCTGTTCGTGTGGGAAGGCAAAGGGCATTTGTTTCGCAACAACGGGGATGAGACTTTCAGTGATGCCACGGCAGGGCTGCCTGACCTGCCCACTACCGTCTCGCTCGGAGCCTGCTGGGCGGACTTGAACGGTGACGGGCTTCTCGACCTAGATATTGGCGGATACGAGGTCTGGGCGAAGGTGGCGGGGTACCCCGACGCGATTTACATAAACCAGAGAGACGGGACGTTCATAGAGCATTGGCACACACCGGCGAGCCAGTTGCAGCCGGCGCGGGGCATCACCGCTGCGGACTTTGACGAGGACGGGGATGTTGACATCTATGTCTCCAACTACCGGCTCCAGCCCAACCTCCTGTGGCGCAATGACGGGAATCTGGTCTTCACCAGCGTCGCCTCTGAGTACGGAGTCGCGGGCACTCCCATTTCTGGGGCATACGGACATACTATCGGCTCAGCGTGGGGCGACTTGGACAACGACGGCCATATTGATCTGTTTGTCGGCAACTTCAGCCATCCCCCCGCGTATCAGGACCGTCCGATGTTCCTGTGCAACCAAGGATCGCCAGATTATCACTTTGAGGACAAGAGCAATCAGGCTGGTTTGCACTGGCAAGAGTCATACGCAAGTCCGGCCCTGGGCGATTTCGACAACGATGGTGACCTGGACCTGTACTTCACCACTGTCTACGGAGGCGATCACTCTGTCCTGTACCGTAATGAGGGGCAGTGGCATTTCCGCGATGTCACCGCCGAAGCGGGCATTGAAGCAGAGCGCACCTATCAGGCTGCCTGGGCCGACTATGATAATGACGGCGACCTGGACTTAATGACTGGCGGCAGACTATATGAGAACCGGGGCGCGACGGGTCACTGGCTCAAGGTCCGGCTGGCAGCGTCGGGCTCGGCCATCGGGGCGCAGGTGCGCATCCAACTTCCGCGAAGTGAGAAACCACTCGCCCGAGAGGTGCTTACGCGCCAGGTGGCGAGTGCCACCGGGGAGGGCAATCAGAACGAGTTGACATTACACTTTGGCCTGGGTGATCACTCGGCGCCAGTGCTGCTGGAGATTAACTGGGCTGGCGGCGAGCACCAGATGGTTCGGACGCCGGTGGACCGGTTGATAACGATCACGCAGCAGTAACGGGCAGACTCGCGCCGGCTTCTTACTCCACCACCCAAGCCCTGGCACTTGACCCGCTTGTCGCGAAAGGGCGGTTGTGATCCGGCCCAGCCATAGTCTCTGTTGACCGTGGTGCTTGCGTGGTATGATTGCTTTGAGTATAATGGCGTTCGCTTGTCAGGAGATTGTAGGGAAACGTCGGGAGTGAACTAAACCGTGACTGCAGGCCGCAATAAGGATGAACAGAAGTTGAAGGCAGCGGCTGTTGGCGCCGGAATATATGGTGATGTTCACATCCGAGCCTGGCAGCGCCATCCGTGTGTCGAACTGGTGCGTATCTGGAGTCGCAGCCAACAGCGGGCCCAGAGCACCGGTGAGAAATACGGTGTCGCGTATACCACTGACTTGCAGCAAATCGCCGACGATGAGCAAATAGACCTGGTTAGCATTGCCACTCCCGATTTTGCTCACACTGAGCCAGCGGTTATGATGCTGGAAGCGGGCAAGCACGTGCTGCTGGAGAAGCCTATGGCCACGACCACCGCTGATTGCCGAAAAATATTGGACGCGGCCCGGCGCGGCGGGGGAGAGTTGATGTTGAATTTCCACAACCGCTGGTATCCGCCCATCGCCCACGCCAAGAGATTAGTTGACGCCGGGGAGTTGGGGCAGCCAGTAGTAGCCTATGCCCGGCTTAGCGACCAGATTGTAGTGCCTACCGAGTGGCTGTCGTGGGCCGGACAAAGCGGCCCGGAGTGGTTTCTGTTTCCGCACCTGATTGACATAATCCAGTGGCTGCTGGACCAGCAAGTGCGCCGTGTCTTCGCGGCGGGGCGTAAGGGAATTCTGCAATCCCGTGGCGTGGACTGCTATGATTCGGTCCAGGCGCAATTGGTGCTTGACGACGCTATTGCTACCATTGAATCATCATGGGTTTTGCCCCGCAGCTGGCGCAGCATCATTGATTTCAAGATTGATCTGCTCGGTTCGCAAGGCCGTATCGGTATCATCTGCGATCAGGAAGGTGTAGAATTAACCACGAATGACGAGTTGACCACTCCGTTCATTCTGGACCCTGAGAGTACCGAATGGCTGCCGTTCAAGCATTTTGTTGACTGCATTATTGAGGGCGTTGCTCCAACCTGTACCGGCCAAGAGGGCCTGAAGGTAACCCAGGTGCTTGAGGCTATAGGCCAATCCCTGGAAACTGCTCAGGCTGTGTCACTGTGACTATGACGAACAAGGAGTATGAACCATGGCTATGATGTCTGCTGTACCATCTCTGTCCTTGCTTAGCGAAGAATCCGTGATTGCTATCCACGATGCGGCTCTGGATGTCCTGGCGAATACGGGTGTGTTGTTCACCGAGCCGGCGGCTATTCCTTACCTGAAGGAGGCTGGTTGCCGCGTAGATGATGAGGGTCTGACCAAGTTTCCCAGAGAAGTGGTGGAAGAGGCCCTGCTGAAGGTGCCCAGGCAATTCCAACGGCTGGGCACCGACGAGACTCAGGTGGTACAGATGGGCACGGGCGCGGCCCACTTTGGCGTCGGTTCCTTGCCTCTGTACACGCTGGACCTGCATACCGGTCAGCGCCGTGAGGCCACGCGCCAGGATATGGTCAACTTCGCCCGGATTAGCGATACTTTGGACAATTTTGACATTGCTAACAACTGTGTGCAAACTGTGTGCAATGCCTCCAGATACCTGAGAGCGTGGTGCATGCGGTGTGGCTTCAGATTCTATATGAAAATGCAGGCAAGCCTTTCTGCTGCTGGTATGCTAAGAGCCAGCAGGTAGCCGAAGAGACCATTGAGGTGGCCAGTGCCGCCTCGGGTGGGCTGGATGAACTGAAGCGGCGTAAGACTATCGCTATCACTACTTGCCCTAACAGCGGACTATCCTGGGGTGATGGGTTGTGGGGCCTAATTGAGTTTGCCAAGGTAGAGCTGCCCATTGAGATTATGCCTATGCCCTTCTCGGGTTCCTCCCACCCGGTGACCTTAGCCGGCACCCTGGTGGAGACGCACGCTGACATTTTGAGCGCCATCGTCTTGGCTCAGACTGTCCACCCCGGCGCTCCCGTGATTTACGCCCCGTATCCCGCGGCGTTAGATATGCTGGTCGCCAACCCCGCGTTCGGAAGTCCCGAGACCGCCCTGTTGGGCGCCGGCGCCATTCAGTTAGCGCGCTACTGTCAGATTCCCAACAATGCAGTGATGGGCACGGCTGACTCGAAGGTCCCCGACGGCCAGGCTGCCTATGAGAAAATGATGACTATCCTGCTACCGGCGCTGGCTGGCGCTGACACACTTTCCCTGGTTGGCGGCATGGTGGATTTTGCCCTTACTGCCTCCTATGAGCAACTGGTCATTGACGATGAAATCTGCGGGAACATCCGCCGACTGGTGCAGGGCATTGAAGTCAACGAGGCGACCGTCGCGGCTGACATTATTCATGCGGTGGGCCCAGGTGGCAATTATCTACCTACTGAGCATACCTTGGAGTACTTCCGCCAGGAAATCTATACGGCTCGCCTGGCCGACCGGCAAAGGTATGATGCCTGGGCCGCCGCCGGTGCCCAAGACATTGCGGCCCGTGCCGGGCAGAAGGCGCAGGAAATCCTGGCCCAACCTGCGAAACAGTATTTGGATGACAAATGTCGCCAAGCTCTTGATGAGGCCGTCGCCCGTATTTATCAGCGTCATAATGAAAGGAAAGAGGGATGAACAATGAAAGCAGCAGTTTTGCATAAGCCCGGGGAACTGGTCGTCGAAGAAGTTCCCACGCCTGCAGCGGGGCCGAATGAAGTGGTCCTGAAGGTAGAAGCCTGCGGCCTATGTGGCACTGATCTAAAGTTGTACGAGGGACACTATACCGCCAACTGTCCGGTAATCATCGGCCATGAGATGGCGGGCACAATCGTTGAGACCGGCAAGGAGGTCCAGGGCCTAAAAGTAGGAGACAATGTAGTAGTTGACCCTAACGAGAGTTGTGGCGCGTGTGATTGGTGTCGCTCGGGATATTCGACTTATTGTGAAGACATGGCCGCCTACGGTGTGTTGCGTGATGGCGGCTTTGCTGAATATTGCAGGGTCGGCGCGAAGGGCACGTACCTGATGCCGGAGGGGCTTAGTTTCAAGGCGGCGGCTCTTACTGAGCCAGTCTCCTGTGCAGTTCATGGAATTGACCGGGCGGCTCCCGAACTGGGCCAGACGGCCGTGATTATCGGGGGCGGTCCTATGGGGCAGATACACGCCCAACTGGTCAGGGCGGCAGGGGCGGCCCGCACCATACTTATTGATATTTTCCAGTGGAAGCTGGATATTGGTCTGCAACGTGGAGCCTCCGAGGTCATTAATGCTCAAGAGCAGGATGCGGTTGAGGCAGTAATGGAGATGACCGATGGTCAAGGCGCTGATTTGGTGATTGAGGCCGTGGGTACTATGGCTACTATCGAGCAGGCCGTAGGGATGCTAAAGAAACATGGTAAGTTGGTTATCTTCGGTTTGTCTGCCGAAGGGGCCCAGGCCAAGATAGTCCCCTTTGATGTTCTCACTCGGGAATTGACTATCGTCGGGGCGTGGGTGAATCCGTATACCTTCCCGCGCGCCTTGCAGACTATGCTCACCGGGCAGGTAGACGCTGAATCCCTCATCTCTGAGGAGGTCCCACTGGATAACATCAATGAGGCCATGCAGCACCTGGCTGAAAAGCCGGAAGGCTTTATGAAGGCCTTAATTGTGCCCTGAAGTACAACCCCTACGCGTAGCGCAGCCCTTTGGCTTTGGTTGCGCGGCGAGGCAGCCAAGGCAGGGCAGGGTTAGAGAACCCTGCCTACGCGACTGAGAACAGATCCACGCGTAGCGCAGGTTCTCAACCTGCGCGGTGAGGTAGGCAAGGCGGGGTTAGAGAACCCCGCCTACGCGCCGAGGATATTGATGGATTAACTATTTCGCCAAAGGAGAGAATTATCAATGAATAGAACAAAATCAGCCCAGTTGTTCGAACGCACGAGGGAAGTAGTACCCTGTGGTGTAGCCTCCCAGGTACGATCACTGATGGAACCGCATCCGGTCTACTTTGACCATGCCAAGGGATCGCGGCTATACGATGTGGATGGTAATGAATATATTGACTACCTGCTGGGTTATGGCCCGATGATCTTGGGATATCACCACCAGGCGGTCATTGATGCGATGGAGAGACAATTGCAGAAGGGTTGGGGCTGGGGTGCGCCCCACGAGTTGCTATCTGAACTGGCTGAGAAACTCATTGAGGTTGTGCCCTGCTACGAGATGGTACGGTTCAATAACAGCGGTTCGGAGGCGGTTCACGCCACCCAGCGCCTGGCCCGGGCCTACACTGGTCGTAATAAAATCCTCAAGTTTGAAGGCCACTATCACGGCTGGTATGACAATATTTACGTCAGCCACCTGCCTGAGGCCGAGTCTATGATTGGCCTGGAGCGGGCCCCCTGGAAGGTGTTAGGCTCGCCGGGCCAGCCCGAGAGCGTATTAGAAGATCTGGTGGTGCTGCCCTGGAATAATCTGGAGTTATTGGCGAAGACCCTCCAGGCCCAGGCTCATGAGATTGCCGCGGTGCTAATGGAGCCGATTATGAGCAATTGCGCGGTGATACCGCCTAATGAGGGATACCTGGAGGGCGTTCGCGAACTGACCCGCGAGTATGATGTCTTGCTCATATTCGACGAGGTCATCACCGGCCTGCGTGTGGCGCTAACCAGCGCTCAGGGCCACTTCGGAGTGACGCCGGACCTGTCTATTGTGGCCAAGGCGCTGGGGGGCGGCTTCCCCATCGTCAGTTTTGGCGGGCGGCGGGATATTATGGAACTGATGGCCCGACGGCAGGTCGTCCACGCCGGCACCTTCAATGCTGGGCCAGTACGCGCTGCGGCGGCCCTGGCCGTGCTGAATGAATTGTCTCGGGACGGGGGCGTAGTTTACGAACAGATGACCGCTCTGGCCAACAAACTTATGCAAGGCTTGGCTGATGCGGCGGATAGTGTCAACATTCCAGTGCGCATCCAAGGGTCCGGGGGCCCGTTCTTTGGGCTGTCGTTCCGCGACCCGGATAAGCCTATCACCAACTTCCGCGACTCCTTTGATACTGACGCGGAATTGTATACCCGCTTTCGCTGGGAGCTGCTGGAGCGGGGCGTCCATATCTTCCCGACTGACAAGGGTCTGTTCTATTTCTCCACCGCCCATGCTGAAGAAGATATTGACATAACCATTGATCGCGCTGCCGAAGCCTTCCAGGCTATTGCCTAATCTATTACCCAACGCGGCGAGGACGCTGCTCCTGCAGCGTTCAGCATTCGGCATTCAGGGTTCAGCAACGGCAACCAGCGCTACTCGCGTAGCGCAGGTTCCTAACCTGCGCAGCCTGATGGTCAAAGCGGGGTTGGAGAACCCCGCCTACGCGGGGGAGGTCTACGGCCGGCGGCCTCACGAGGCTGCCGGCTATGCAGTGTATATCATTGCATAATGTATCGGTTCAGGTATCCAGCAAAGGGAATTATTGAATGCCCCTGTTAGCCGTCATATTAGTGCTATTCTCAGCACTGTGTCACGCCGGCTGGAACTTTTTCATCAAGAGCAGCCGCTACCCCTCAGTCGCCTACTGGTGGATGATGGCTACAAGTTTGGCCGTTTACTTACCAGCCTTCCTGTATATGGTTTCGGGCGCTACCATTTCCTTGTTACTGATTGGCTTAATACTGGCCTCGGGCCTAACCAAGGCTGCCTACTATGCTACTTTAGGCGGGACATACCGACATACCGACCTGTCGTTGGGCTATCCCATCGCCCGGTCAGGCACACTGCTTATACCGATATGGGCCTACCTGTTCCTGAACGAGAAAATCGCGTTGTCCGCCGCCGTGGGCATCGTTTTCATTTTACTGGGCGTCTACCTACTCAATGTCAAGTCCGCCACTCTCGCGGCGCTGCTCCCGTCGCGCAGCCAACTCAGCAAGGGTTTGTACCTGGCATTGACTACCGCCGTGTTGATGTCCATTTATTCGGTCATTGATAAGGCTGGGGCCGTAGCGCCGGGATTAGGGCCGTTCAACTTCCTCTATGTTATGTTTTTCGCCAGTTTTGTGTTCCTCACTCCCTATGTGCTCTGGAAGGCCGGTGTCAAGGCTATTCGTGAGGAAGTGCGGGGCCGAGTAGGTATTCTCACCTTGATGGGTCTGCTGGACTTGACCGGATACTTAGCAGTACTGTTTGCTATGCAGTTAGCCCAAGTCAGCTATGTGGTGGCACTCAGGCAAATATCCGTTGTGTTGGGAGCGCTGCTGGGCACGGTCTTTCTTAAGGAGAAATACGGGACCGGCCGCGTTTTAGCCTCAGTCGTGATCTTTGCCGGCGGGTGGCTCGTTTCCATAAGTAAATAGTGCATTTATTAGGAGGCACAGTATGGCTAATCCGTTCCAACTTGACCGTTCTTGGCTGAAGGGCAATCTACATACCCATACCACTAACTCTGATGGCCCGTGGAGTCCGCAGGATACGGTGGATAATTATGCGGCCAAAGGTTACGACTTCTTGACCATAACCGACCACAATATGGTCACCAATGTTGCTGGATTGCGAACTGGTGGTTTGACTCTTCTGCCTGGGGCCGAAGTGGTAGTTAGCCCGGCTGCTCTCGGTCAGACTATTCACGTTGTGGTCCTCGGCCCAACTGCTATACCCGAAGACTATGACCCCGCCAACCCACCCCCGCCCCAGGCCCTGCCGACTTTCGGCAAATGGTGTGAGTTATTTTGGATTGCCCATCCCTTCTGGTCATTACTGGAGCCGGCTGATATATTGCCACTGGAGGGATACATCGGTGTGGAGGTTTACAATACTATTTGTCACTATCATACCGGACGCGGCTGCTCCGAGATGATATGGGATACATTGTTGCTCCACGGTCGTAAAGTCTGGGGACTGGCCGTGGATGACATCCACCGTGAGAATCAGGCGGGCAAGGGCTGGATAATGCTGAAAGCCGAAGATAGTACTCCTACGGCCATTTACAGCGCCTTGCGTCAGGGCTTGTTCTATTCTACCAGCGGCCCGCAGATTTACGACGTCCAAATCCAGGGCGATGAAGTAGAGGTACATTGCTCGCCCTGCCAGGAAGTGGCGGCTATCGGTCTGGCGCCAGGCACGGGCTGGACTACCCACAGGACTGACATCACGCCCCCGTATGAGCACGTGCACATTCCATGGGATGTAGGGCAAATCTCGCTGCGTATTGAGTGCATTGACGAAGCCGGCCGCAAGGCCTGGACTAATCCTTTCTTCATCTGATATTCCCTGATGGCTGATTCTTTCTCGGCGGCTGTCGAAATCCTTCAAGGAGGCTGGCAAAACCGGTAGAAGGGGCATTCCTGCCCCGACTGGTATGCGACTTTGCCAGGGCAAAGTTGGATAATTCGTTCTCATAAGTTGCTCCCCCTCAGTTACCTTTCGCCACAGTTTCTTAAGTACGGGTTGGTGGAGAAGGGAATAATTGGTCGGTATAGAAACTAATCCGTAGGTGCGGTGACCGGTCTACCAGTCACCGACACGTCCCGAGCAAATAATCTTTACAGAGGTGAGAGTTATGTCAGCCACAGAAGCCAAGCAGAGTCGTCCCACTTTTCGCAAGCCTCCTTCCGAGGGGGTGACGGAACTTGTTGGATTAGGTATTTATAGCCTGGTGGAGTTGGAAGATGGCTCCCTGCTGGCCAGTAATGGGCGCACCTCCACTGATGGCGGCCAGACCTGGAGCGAGCCGCGGTCCTTGGCCGAGGGTGCGGAGATTGCTACCTGGGGAGGCTTCTGTCGCCTTCAATCCGGCGTCCTGGTGGCGACCGGCAACTCGCACGCCAATGAGCCCCTGATATGCTTGTCAGGGGATGAGAGCAATACTTGGGGCGAACCGATACTGGTGGACCTGTTAGGCAGCCCCTACTACGATACTTTGACCCAACTCAGCAGCGGCCGGCTCCTCTATCCCAGTCGGATCTGCTTCGCCAATGCTGAGCATCCCGAACTGCGCTACGAGGATGCCTCCAGTTGGGGCACCTGGCAAGGCCGGCGCTTGCAAGTGTCCGGACATTATCACTATCCCGAAATTGACATTGCCTGTGTCAGTCATTCCGATGACCAGGGCCAGACCTGGGAGCAGTGCGAAGGTAAACTGATGGGCTGGTTTGATGCCGACGGTATCCCCAATGGCTTCGGCGGCGTAACCGCCTGCGATGAGCCGGGCGTAGCCGAGTGTGCCGCGGCGAGACCTGGACGGCGGTACGGCCCACCGAACTGGCCTCGTCCTACTCGCCACCGCGGCTGCGGACCATTCCCCAGACCGGGGACTTGATATGTGTCTGGAACCAGTGCTCGCGTGAGGAGATTCGGCGCGGTTACCGCCGTGGGCGCCTGTCAGTGGCGATTTCCAAAGATAGCGGGGCCAGTTGGGAGAACTTCAAGACGCTGGAAGTAAGTGAAGGGATAGAAGATGCAGACCGCATCCTGCCGGAGTATCCGATTACCCCGGTGATAGGTCTGCCTGATGTCGGGCAAGTACCGGATGGCTTTGTCACCTTTGATTATGCCAATGTCTGTTTTGCGGCCGACAACGTGTACGTCATCTACCACCGCAGTTGGGTCGCGCCGGCGCCGGAGGCAGAGGAAGCCGAGACTCTCGGTGAACGCATCTACTACGGCAACACGGTCAAGCCGGCGGAACTGGTG
>JALGUR010000066.1 GCA_029820565.1 Candidatus Zipacnadia bacterium | reverse complement strand
GAAGTGCAACCGAATCGCTCGATCAGATCATCATTTCCCTGCATCCGGCTCCAAAAAACCGTGCTGCTGGCATCTAACACCAACATTAAGCCCGTTCTCCGACAGGCTGCTAGGAGACGGCAGCGTGAAGTCACGGGAAATAGCAGACTCATTTAGGTCAACATTAGGCAGCAATTCACGGCGCCGCTCTTCTGGCAGGGCCTGCATGGCCTCCCAACTGTCAACCCCAGCCTGCAGTAGCGTGAGAACGTGGTCACGGTCTAAGCGGCGATAAGCAGCCGGGTATAAGTCCACTCCCGACTCCGGCAAACCGGCGGCGATGGCATCGGCCCAACGGCTGAGATGCGCGCAGCCCACTGATGGCCAACCCGCTTGGGCACCAATCTGCGAGATGATTTGCAATAGCCATCCCACGGTCTCGGCACACAGTTGGAGGCGACCGGCCGGAATCTGTGTAGCCTGTTCGACTTCTACAGTCGACCGGCAACTGGCCCAATACAGCATAGCCCGGGCCAGTTCGCTGCCGCGCCGCCTTTGATAGGCGTTAAGGTTAGCGGTTTCCAGGACTTCCTCTATCATTCGTGTTTCTTCACCCCGCTGGGCGGCTACTTCGCACAACTGCGCTGCAAAGTCCGACTCATTATCCTGGACGAACCGCAAGCGAAAGGGCACTTCCCGGGCCTCGGGGGCCGTGCAGGCCACCAGCAGTGCCGCCAGGTCACACAGAACCTCGCCGCCACTGGCTGCCACCCAGTGGCTCAGCCACTTGAAACCAGCCAAACTCAGACCGCTGGCGCCACAGAGCCGTCCCTGCGGGGTGACGGTTAGAGTCGAATTGATACTATTGTAGTGAAACAGTCCACAGTCCACGGCTTCTTGCGCGACCTGTTGCAGTGCCGCCGGCAATCCCCGGTCAGGCGAAGCAGCCTGCTGATGAGCCGCGAAAGTATGCTGGTATACTTCGGCCAAGTCTCCCTCAGTGGCCTGGTAGCCTGTGGCACAGAGCGCCAGCAACTGGGTCAGAGGCGGCTGCTGAGCCAGCGTCGGTATAACCGGCTCAAAACTATTATGTACATACCGGTCCAACATCGCCGCCTGCATAAACTCTGTGTCCGCCAGCAAGATAGCCCGACCAAAGTCGTCACTAAAGCGCAGTCGGCCTGCTCGCCCTCCCATATTCTCAAAGTCGGCCCGGCTGACGGGGGCTAACGACACCCGCCCGGTATTGCGGCTATCTTCCCACCGGTACGGATCAATAATAACATTCTTAGCCGGCAGATTAACCCCCATTGCCAGAGTGGAGGTGCTGGTCAGCAGCCTAATTTCACCACTGGCGAAGCCGGCCTGCACTGCGTGGCGCTCCTCAAACTGCAAATCCGCATTATGGAAGGCTATGCCAGCACTCAGTAGGTCCGTGAGTTGACTCCGAACCGAGGTGGCAGACAGTTCACTGAGACGCTTTCGGGTTTGCTCGGCTGGTGGCAGACCAGCCACCTCGGCGAGTCGGTAAGCCAGCCGCACGGCGCTGGCTTTATCGCGCATAAACACCAGCGTGGGCTCGTGGTGCTGGGCAAACCAGCCCGCAAGTTCTACTACCGCGTCGGCGAATTCCAGTTCCCCCAGATCTACACCAATCTCCTCCTCACCGATCTGGCCGCTGTTGTGCTCGCGATAGCGGAATATTCCCTCGGCCAGAACACCCTTGCGCAGTTCAACCGGCCGCCGTTCAACGCACAGCGCCTCAGCCCCAAGCCATTCTGCTAATGATTGGGGCTTATCAATTACTGCGGACAGACCTACAATCTGTATGTTAAGCGCGTGGCGGAGAATCTGGGCCAGCAGCACCTCCAAACACAGTCCCCGATTCGGATCGCCAATCAACTGCAGTTCGTCAACAATCACGCAGCCAATACGCCGTGCTGTCCCCGGCGACTGGCTGAGCAGAAAGCGTAGTTTCTCAGGTACACAGATGGCCAGGTCAAAGGCACCGCGAGTCAGGTGAGTGTCATCTCGGCGGCGGTCGCGAGTGCTGATGACGATACGCAATCCTAAAGAGCCGTACATACGGGTCCAGGTGCTGAATTTTTCTTCGGCCAAGGCCTTGGTGGGCGTCAGATAGACGACTCGCTGTCCCTCGGTCGCGGCCCGCATCGCGGCCATCTCTCCAATGAAGGTCTTACCCGCTCCCGTCGGCGCGTAGACTACCACACTCCTGCCGCTGAGCACTCCCACCTCAGAGACCGCGGCGGCCTGGCTCGGGAGCAATTCCGGGCCGTAGTTGTCCTCCCACACCCCCAGCAGTGACGGGTGTACGCCAAATGCTTCCAGTGATTGTATCCTCATTTCATTCACTCTCCCTTCACTCGTGCAACATTCTATTATATCAAACATATGTTCTATTGTCAAGGGTTTTCCAATTAAAATTCGCTTTAATTTAGCGGAAGTTATTAAAATATAGGGCGATGTATTTTAATAGTAGTGGGTCAAACCAAGAGATATTGTGATTATAGATAAGGTGTCGGCTTGCCAACAGGAGCGTCATAGGAAGGTAGCGTACCATTGACACTCACGGTCGTGCTGGTATAATTTACTTACCGGCGAAGATGGTCAGGAGCGCAAAGTGAAGCGTATTACCGGCCCGCAGGCTAACTTGGACCCAGTGGCGAAAAGAACAGCAACGAGATTAGTGCTGCTGTCAGTGACTGCTTATTTGTTGTTAGTAGGCCTGCCGGTGTTGCGGGGAATACCCCCGAGGCTGGGCACCACGGCCGGGACAGTAATTTTCGCCGCACTCTCGGTGGGTTTGATAGTGTTGGGGGCGCGGTTGCGGCTGAGTAGCCTGCAAGAAGTGGTCGGAACCGTGGTGGTAGGGGGCCTGTGGCTGGCATTGACCCGACTGGCGGCCACCAGCGAACTCAATCGGTTGCTGATTAGTCCCGCGGTTAGTGTGGTCTTCTTACTTCTGTGCCTGTTAGCAGGCAGATTGCTATCCCATATTCTGCGCGAGGCTAATATCTTGCTACCGGTTTGTGTAGTGGCCGCCGGGGCCGATATATTCACAGTCTATTGGGGACCGACCGCCAAGTTCCTGGAAGCAGCGCCCGAGGTCGTGCGCAGCCTATCGGTGGCGATACCGCAGATGGGCTCGGCAGCGGGGCCCGAAGGAGCTGCCGGCCTGAGTTTCGTCGCCACAATGGGGTTAGGCGATTTTATATTCCTGGCCGCCTTCTGTGCCGCAGGGGCCCGGTTGGGATTTGACTTGTGGCGCACCGGCTGGACGATCGTAATAATCGTGGTGGCCACGCTTGCTACTTTCTTCTTTGTGTCCGAAGCGGCCCAGATTCCCCTCCTGCCCTTCATCGCTGGTGGCTTTCTGCTCGCCAACTGGGGGCAATTCCACCTAACTCCCGCAGAAAAGCGCCACCTCCTCTACGCCACCCTCATTGTTGGAGTGATAGTTGTTGTGATAGCGATTATGGCGAGGATGCTTTGACAGCATTGATAAAACACACTGCCGTCTGCGCGTAGGCAAAGGGCAATTACAGCCCCGCTTCACCAGTAGGCAATTGCATATCCAGAGCGCGCACGGTGGGGTCGGCGGGGCGGGCGGCTTGGGCAGCGGTGTGGCCGTCGGGCAACACCAAATCAGGGGCGATTTCGGCCAGAGGGACCAGCACAAACTGGCGCTGCATCATCTGGGGATGGGGCACTTGCAACCGGGGCGTATCAATGGTTTGCTTGCCATACAGTAGAATATCAATATCAATACTGCGCGGTCCCCAGCGCTGGGTGCGCACGCGGCCCATTTCTTCTTCTATCTGCTGGACTATCTCCAGAAGTTCCTTAGCCGCGCAAGTAGCCTGCACTTGCGCTACTATATTGTAGAAGTCAGGCTGCTCAGGGGGACCTATGGGGTCAGTCTCGTAGACGGAGGATACTTCACAGACTTGCAGTCGCGGGTGACTGTGCAGGCGCCGCAGGGCCTCGGCCAGGTGGGCCGCCCGATCTCCCAGATTGCTGCCCAGACTCAAATAGCAAGCAGTGCCTTCTGTCATAATCGGCAGCCACTTTAAGGAGTGTCGGGCAAGGGTCGCCGCACTACTTGGGGAGCAGGTCCTTCGGCTTCCGCATCGGCTTCGGGGGCGGTATCGGTGTCCGGCTCGTGGGTTTCAGCCGCTTCGGCCTTCTTCTCCGGCAATTCGCCGCGCTCGACGACGGCTTCTACCTCTTCCTGAGTGAGCGTCTCGTGTTCCAGCAGTGCTTCTACCAGCAGGTCCAGTGTAGGGCGACGCTCCTGGATAATTTGCTCGGCCCGCTCGTAGCATTCTCCCACTATCCGCTGTACTTCGGCATCAATCTTTTGGGCGGCCTCTTCGGAGTAGTTGCGCTCCTCCACGAGTTCTTTGCCCAGGAATACTGGCCCGTGGTGCCGGCCATAAGTAACAGGCCCCAACTCTTCACTCATCCCGTACTCGGTGACCATCTGCCGCGCCAACTCGGAGATTTTCTCTAAGTCATTACCGCCACCGGTAGATACGTCGCCGAACACCAACTGCTCGGCAACCCGGCCGCCCAGGGCCTGGGTAATATGGTCGCGCATCTGGGAGGAGGTCATTATATAGCGGTCGTCTTTGGGCAGATTGATAGTGTAGCCGAGGCTCATACCCCGAGGCAGAATAGTCACCTTATAGGTACGGTCAAAATCAGGCAGCAGCGAACCGACCAGGGCGTGCCCGGCCTCGTGATAGGCCAGAATCTTGCGCTCCCGTTCATTGATAACGCGGCTGCGGCGCTCAGGCCCGGCGATAACTCGCTCAATGCCTTCGTCAAATTCAGCCATTGTGATTTGCTGGTTATGGCGACGGCCAGTGAGCAAGGCTGCTTCATTAACCAGATTTTCCAGGTCGGCGCCCGAAAATCCCGGCGTGCGCTTGGCTAATACCGGTGTGTCAACATCATCGGTCACCGGCTTATCCTTCATATACAACTCCAGAATCGCCTCACGCTCCTTCACATCAGGATTGGGCACTACCACGCGGCGGTCAAAGCGTCCCGGGCGCAGCAGCGCGGGATCCAGGATATCAGGACGGTTGGTAGCTGACAAGATGATAACATCAGCATTGGGGTCAAAGCCGTCCATTTCCACCAGGAGGGCGTTAAGAGTCTGCTCCCGTTCATCGTGGCCGCCACCGAGGCCGGCGCCCCGTAGTCGTCCAACAGCATCAAGTTCGTCAATGAACACTATCGCCGGCAGGTGCTGTTTGGCTTGATTGAACAAATCGCGCACGCGGGATGCCCCAACTCCGACGAACATCTCGACAAAGTCCGAGCCGCTGATATAGAAAAAGTCTACCCCGGCTTCACCCGCCACCGCCCGAGCCAGTAGAGTTTTGCCACAGCCGGGCGGCCCGACCAGTAGTACTCCGCGAGGAATCTTGGCGCCCAGTTTACGGAACCGCTCCGGGGTTTTAAGGAACTCGACAACTTCTTGGAGTTCTTCCTTGACCTCTTCCATACCGGCCACGTCATCAAAAGTCACCCGCTTGAAGTTCTCGCCCAGCAATTTGGCCTGGCTGCGGCCAAATTGGAATGCCTGCCCGCCCGCATTGCGCATCTGTCTCATAATCAACAGCCAAAAGGCCACCAATATTATCAACGGCAGCATTATAGTTCCCGCCATCTGTAACAGCCGATCAGTCCACACGGCCCCGGGTGTGTCAATCGCCACGTTCGGATACTGCTTCCTGAGCTCCCAGACGACCTCGGGATTGTATTTGAATTCAACGGTAAACTCATCGTACTGGGGACTATTAGGGAAGGCCCCGGGGACAAAGGTGCCCTCGGCGCGCTCACCGCCGATCAACTTTATGGACTTGATTTTGCCACCGTCAAGGTCCGCCATAAACTCACTGTAAATGTATTCCTTGACGAGGACCTCACGTTGACCCGACAGACGGGGAATCATATAGACGGCGAAAATTATCGAGCCGACAACCAACAATATAACAAAGGGATTTTGTCTCCTCATTAGTGTGTCATCCTAACTGTCGCATTCAGCGGCTGTTGGTTCCTCGGCCACTGTTAGTCTCAAAAAGCGCTCAGTCCCATCGGTAACCTTGAATTGTTCACTGAGCCGATAGCCTACTACCCATACAATTTCATCAGCGCTGGTGACGATCAACGGCACTCGGGCGCGCTGGGGGCGTGGCACCTTCTCGTCTACGAATATATCTTGTAATTTCTTGTGGCCGGACATGCCTATTGGCTGCATAGCGTCGCCCGGCTGCCAAGTGCGCACAAAGAGGGCCGCGCCGCACTGCCCGCCGTCTATGGTAACTTGACGTCCCTTAGCATCACCGAGTTCGTCAGGCCGCTGGGATAATAACTGCGCGTTTATACTCAGGCCGAGCCTGGGCAGCACCACTATCCCCGGTATCAGCAACCGATGCCGCTGCTTGATAGCATCGGTCGGCGTCTCATTTGGGGCAGCGCCGACGCTCAATTCAATACTATTATACCCACGTCGGGCCCAAATTGCAACTGGCAGGTGCACTTGTCCGCCCGTCTGGCCCTCGCAGATAAGCTGCTGCAGGGCGTTGTAGTGCCCTGCTTCTACATCGGCGACATCTCCACGCAACTGTATGAGGGCGTAGCGCAGTACCCGATAACGCAAGCCCTCGGACATATCGGCCAACTTGTCTATGTTTAGGCAAAGCCGCTCTTCATTATCGGATTGGGCGAGTCGCTGGTAAGCCGCCTCTACCAGTGGCTCTGTCCACTCTACCTCTTGCTCTGCCGCCTCCGCCAGCCGCAGTAGACTCATTTCAATGTGGGCGGCATAATCGCTTTCCAGCAGCGGCAGCAGTTCCAGACGCACCTTGTTACGCAGATAGCGATCAGCGCTCAGGTTGCTGGAGTCCAGCCGCGGTTGCAGATTATGCTTGGCACAGTATTGTACCGTCTCGTCACGACGAGTCGTGATAAGCGGTCGAATAAATTGGCCCCGCCGGGGCGGGATACTGCGCAGGCCGTATAGACCGGTCCCGCGCAGCAGATTTATTAGTAGGGTCTCAATTCTGTCGGTTGCAGTATGCCCCAATGCTACGCGGGCAAAGCCCCGCTGGGCGGCCAGCCGGTTAAAGAACTCGTAGCGAGCCCGCCGCCCGGCCTGTTCTACCGAAATCCCCTGCTCGGCGGCCCGGGCCGCGATATCCTGCCCTTCGACAAAGCACTCCAGGTCCCAGCGCTGAGCCCACTGGCGCACATAGTCTTCATCATCATCCGCCGCGCTTCCCCGTAGTTGATGGTTCAGGTGGGCGACGGCTAAGTGTATTTGCAGATCGTTGGTCAAGGTGTGTAGAGCGTGGAGAAGGGCCATAGAATCTGGCCCACCCGAGACCGCCACCAGCACCCGCTGGCTCGCCTCCAGCATATCGTACTCATCCACCGCGTCCAATAACTTTTGTTCCAATCCCATCCGGCGCTCCAGATTAACTACTTTGTACGTTGCAAAACCTGGTTAATAGAGACTGCTGCAAAAGCAATTGGAGATCTGTTAGAAGAATATTCTGTCTATCTTCGACCAACCAAACCCATGCAAGTATCGGGGCACCCTTCGGCAGGCTCAGGACAGAGAGGATGCCCCTCCTACCGGCTTTGCAACAGTGTTTAATAGTAAGGCAGCGAGTCGGCCTGGGGTATTATCCGCCCGGCAGGTCAAACTGGCTAAAGTCAAGCACGTAGGGCGCGCTGTACTATATTGATCAGGATAGGGGGGGCAATCGGTTTAGGTATGAACCCCTTAAGTTTCGGTTCGATTTCCTGGTAACTATCATCGTCTATGTAGTAGCCAGTAGTGGCGAGAACTCTGACCTCAGGGTCAATCTCCAGTAGTCTCTCCAAGCATTCCTCGCCCCCCATTCGCGGCATGACCAAATCCAGTATGACCAAGTCAATTTCTTCTGAATCAGTAGTAAAGACTTCCAGGGCCTCTTCGCCATTCCGCGCGGTCAGGACGTGATAACCCGCATCTTCCAGCAAAGCAGAGGTCGAGGCAATCATCGCTGGATCATCGTCCACTACGAGCACAGTCTCCCCTTTCTCACCACCGGCTTCGCTACCCACTTCCTGGCTGTAATTGGCCTCTTGTTCGTCCATAGCCTTTCTCTCCTTTTTCACCACGAAGCCGCCAGTTTCCAACGAGGTCGTACTTCCGCAGTCCACAAACTTTTGATATTAGAGTGACTCGCCAGTCAGTCGGCGGAAATTGTCCAGATATATCTCGCGGGTCTGGGCCACAACTTCGGGAGGCAGTTGCGGAGCCGGAGGCTCCTTGTCCCAATCCAGGCTATCCAAATAATTGCGGACATACTGTTTATCAAACGGTTGTTGGGAGCGGCCTGGCTCATATTGAGCCGCTTCCCAGTAGCGCGACGCATCAGGGGTAAGCACTTCGTCAATCAATATCATCTCGCCATTGATCAGACCGAACTCGAACTTGGTATCAGCGAGGATAAACCCCTGTCGGCGGGCAAAGTCAGCAGCGAACCGGTACAATTCCAGCGATTTTTCTTCCAAATCTTCAGCGAGACGGGGGCCGGTAATTTGGACCACTCGCTCGCGGGTGATGTTTTCATCGTGGCCACTGGGCGCCTTGGTAGCCGGGGTGAAGATAGGCTCAGGCAACTTATCTGATTCGACCAGGCCGTCAGGCAACTTCTGGCCGCAGACTTCGCCACTCTCCTTATAAGACCGCCAGCCCGAGCCGGATAAATACCCCCGCACTACACACTCAACCGGTATGACCTTGGCTTTGCGTGCCCACATAGTCCGGCCTTCCAGCAATTCACCGTAAGCGCTGACTGCGGAAGGAAAGTCCGCCACATCCGCTGACAGCAGATGACTGGGGACAATATGACGAGTCTTATCAAACCAAAACACCGATAGGGCGGTCAATATCTTGCCCTTGCCGGGGATGCCATTGGGCATAACGCAGTCAAAGGCCGAGATGCGGTCGGTGGCTACCAACAGCAAGCCCCCATCATACTCATAGATGTCACGGACTTTCCCCGAGCGGCGATTGACGGCTCCAGGCAGGTTAGTGGTAAGAATTGTCTTTTCGGGCAGTTCTGACACTGCTGCTACCTCCTATAGACCCTCGTCGCGTAGCGCAGGTTCTCAACCTGCGCTGCTCGCCGGCGAGGTTAGAGAACCTCGCCTACGCGATAACGGATTGGCACAACTGGCCGTAGGCTATTAAGATATAAGTACGGCAATTACAGTCCCAGCATCTGAACAATAGTCTGTAGGTCAGGCGGTGCTTTGTCGGGTTCGGGTACAATATCCACTGCCCTGTCCGGATCTTTGAGTCCATGGCCGGTGAGAGTGCATACTACGGTGACCGACTCATCGGCAAAGAATCCTTGCTGGGCCAGTTTCTTGACCCCGGCCACTCCGGCTGCCGAGGCCGGCTCCACAAAGATCCCCTCAGTGCTGGCCAACTCGGAGTAGGCGGCTAAGATTTCCTCATCGGTAACAATTTGTATCAAACCATGCGACTCCTCTACGGCTTCGGCAGCATCCGACCAGCGGGCCGGATTGCCGATTCGGATAGCCGTGGCGATGGTTTCTGGATTTGCTACCGGCTCCCCATGGACCATCGGCGCCGCCCCTTCAGCCTGAAAGCCCAACATCCGGGGCCGACTATCCACCAGGCCCTTCTCATAATACTCGCAGTACCCCCACCAGTAGGCGGTGATGTTACCGGCATTGCCCACCGGCAGGGCGTGAAAATCGGGGGCATGGCCCAGCGCATCACAAACCTCAAAAGCCGCCGTCTTTTGTCCCTCCAGGCGGTACGGATTCAGTGAGTTTACTAAGGTAACCGGATAATTATCCGTTATCTCCCGCACCAGATCCAGGCAGTCATCGAAATTACCGGCTACCTGGATGACCCGGGCACCGTGGATTAGGGCCTGGCTCAGTTTGCCGAGAGCGACATAGCCATCGGGGATTAGCACGACTGACCGCAGTCCAGCGGCTGCCGAGTAAGCAGCGGCGGCCGCCGAGGTATTACCGGTAGAGGCGCACATTGTCATCTGGGCGCCTTCTTCTTTAGCCTTAGCCACCGCCATAGTCATGCCCCGGTCCTTAAACGACCCAGTCGGATTGGTTCCTTCGTACTTGAAATACAGTTTTATGGTTCCCGGTAGGCCGGGACCGATGCTCTGCGAGGTTATCAGCGGGGTGTCACCTTCCAGCAACGTAACCCGTGGTGTCTTGTCGCTAACCGGCAATAAATCTTTGTATTCTTCAATTACGCCCCGCCACTGACCGGCCGGACCGACGGTTAGATTGCGAGCCACTATTCCACCACCCGGATCATACTGCAAATCTCTTTTACAATATTCAGCCCCCGAATGCAACTGAGGGCCGACTGGAGGTTCTTCTCCGGTCCTTTATGCATTATCCAGACAATCTCGGCGATATTATCTTGTGATGACTCCTGAATAACTGATTGAATACTGACGCTCTCCTCGCCGAACACTGTGGCAATAGTGCCCAGTACCCCAGGGCGATCAGCAACGCGCATTCTCAGATAAGCGCGGGTCTGCACCTCCGCCATCAGCTTGACCTGAGCCTGCCCCTGACAAGTGCAAGGCACGCGCCCTGCCGAGCCGTGAATTATGTTGCGGGCACAATCAATAACATCGCCGGCTACGGCAGTGCCTGTAGGCATAGCGCCGGCCCCGCGGCCATACAGCATCACCTCACCACATTCAGGCCCACGCACGAATATCGCGTTGAATACCCCACCAACCGTAGCCAGCGGATGGTCGGCAGACAGCAGGGCGGGGTGTACGCGTAGTTCAATCTGTTCACCATCACGTTTGCCGATAGCCAGCAATTTTATGACATAGTCCATCCGCCGGGCATATTCTAAGTCGGCGGGGCTTACTGCCGAGATACCTTCACGATAAATCTGCGCTACCGGCACTCGTGCCCCAAAGGCTATCGCGGATAGAATCGCCAGTTTATTGGCCGAATCAATACCCTCAATGTCGTCGGTAGGGTCGGCTTCGGCATAGCCGCGCTGTTGGGCCTCGGCGAGCACCTCGGCAAATTCTTTGCCCTCCTGGCTCATCCGCGTAAGGATATAATTGGTGGTACCGTTTACAATGCCCACGACCTCATCCAGGCGGCCGGCGGCCAGACTCTCTTTGAGGGAGCGGATAATGGGAATGACTCCGCCGACACTGCCCTCAAACTGCACATCAACCCCTTGTTGAGCCGCCGCGGTCAGAATCTCTTCACCATGCTTGGCCATCAATTCTTTGTTGGAGGTAACCACACTCTTGCCGGCGGCAATGGCGGCCATTACATAGTCGCGGGCCACGCCGGTGCCCCCGATGGTCTCAACGATGATGTCAGTATCCGGACCGTTGATGACCGCCCCAGCATCAGTGGTCTTCAGATGCTCAGGGACAGCAAAATCGCGGGGGCGATCCCAGGCAATATCGCACAGTGCCACCACTTCTATATCTACTCCCGCAAGACGCTGAACTTGGTCAGTGTTCTGCGCCAGAATTTGATATGTTCCGCCCCCGACTACTCCTACCCCCAAAATTCCCACTTTTATTGACTGCCGAGCCATCCACTTCACCCGCCTGATGCGCCACGCTGATAAAAGTACTGCTGCCGTAGCAGCGACATTCTTCTCGCGCCGGTGAGATTATGTCGGGGCAATAATGCCCCTCCTATGAATTATGGGACTGATAAGACTAAGTTCGGTCTTCAGTGTCTTTTTCGATTATCATTAGAGTTTGGTCTTCCTCAACCGACTGCTCATTGTCCACCAGGATACTGGCCACCACCCCGCGGGCCGGGCTGGGCACCTCATTGAACAGTTTCATCGCCTCAACCAAACCCACGGTATCACCATGTTCTACCTCGTCACCGACTTCTACCAAGGGTTCGCCTTCGGGAGAAGCAGTCCGATAGAATACGCCGGCAATGGGGGACAAAACTGGTATCTGGTTGGCGGATAAATTAGGCGAGGAGGGCTCGTCGTCAGCACTGGATAATGACTCACCACTCTCCTCCGCTCGTACCAGTACCTCAAAGTCCGCCTCGTGGACCTCTATTTCGGCCAGGTTTTCCTCTTCCAACAGGGCCAGGAGCCAACGCAGATCATCGTCAGAAATAGAGTTCATAACCATACTGCTCCCCGCATTGGGCACGAACTATGCCGCAGGCGGCTACATCTACTAATCCTGTTACGGGCCGCCCGCCCGTCAGCGGTTAGTTTTCGCCATTTGTGCATACTTTGGGAGGAATACGGGTAGTTGGTAGCGGCGGAGGGATTCGAACCCCCGACCACGCGGGTATGAACCGCGCGCTCTAACCAACTGAGCTACGCCGCCACCACCTTCTGCTATTGGGTAGCCATCAACGCCGGCGACCACGACGCTTCTCGCTGGGCTCCTGCCGCCGACGCTGTTCATCTTCGCGCATCCTGGCCTTAAGGCGTTCCTCAAATTCCGCCATGGCCTCTTGGTCAAACTCCCGTAGCAAATTGTAATCAATCTTTGGCTTAGTCATAGATACTTCATTCACAAGTATTTAATAATACCTTTTTCGGCTGTGTCTGTCAACTGCTCGCAGTCATCGGGGTGAAAATGCGGGTGCCCCTTGACTATTACTGGGCAATGTGCTATAGTATCAATGCTATAGCCTCATGTTATGGGGTATAGCGACATAATCAAGGCTAAGCCAGAGCAGGTGGGCCACTGGGCAGATGCACCTTTTCCCGGATCGGCTACCGAGCCATGCATAGCCAATAGTGGAAAGCGAGGTGCATTCAATTGCCAACAGGTACAGTCAAGTGGTTCAATGGCGACAAGGGGTACGGGTTTATCGAGCGCGAAGAAGGCGATGATGTTTTTGTCCATTTCTCCGCGATCGTGGGCACCGGTTACCGCAGCCTCAACGAGGGAGACCGAGTTGAGTTTGACGTGGTTGAAGAGGCCAAGGGGCCCCGCGCCGAGAATGTCAAGATCATCAGTTAGCTGACGATCTGGATATTGTCAACTGCACCCTCTGCTGCCTTAGGTGGCAGGGGGTGTTATCTATACTCACCACCAATTATCGTCACCCCGCCAACGCTAACCGCCTCTCCCACTCTCCGCACACCTGCTCAGCCTTCGCCGCGGCGACGCCTATGTACTTAGCAGGGCTGCGCAGCAGTTCTCTTTGCGCCTCGGTAAACCTTTCCAAGTGCGGCCTGATTTCTTCGTCCTCTTCCAACAACTCACAAAACGCTCGGCCGCTCTGCTGGGCCTGGAGAGTCAACTTTCGGATCACCTCGTGGGCATCGGGATGGCCGGCGGCGGCCAGCAGAATATAGGCCGGCTCCGCCGCAATTAAGTCTTCAGTCATCTGGAAATTACGCCGCATACTCTCGGCATCGGTGACCAGCCGTCCCATGATCTTCCGCAGACGCTTGACGGTAGCCAACAGGGCTACGATTATCTCCGGCAAAAAGCGCGAGGAAGCCGAGTTCGTCAGGTCGCGCTGATGATCGGAAATCTGGTCAGCATAGACACTCAGCATGCGCGGCACAAACGCCTTCCACATACTCTTGACATTCTCAAAGTTCCACGGATTGCGTTTGTGGGGCATCGTTGAGGACCCGACCTGCTGGGCCTCAAATGCCTCGGCCACCTCAGCAATCTCGCTGCGCTGGAGGTTACGCATGTCATCGGCTAAGTTAGCCAACACGCCAAAGGTCGAAATCAGGCTATGGATGAAGTCGCAGACAAACTCCGGGGGAATGATTTGGGTAGAGTGAGTGGCCGGCTCCAAATCCAGTTGATTGAGAACTTCACGCTCAAATTCCTGGGGATCATCAAAAAACAACCCGCTGGCATTGTAGGCCCCCACAGCCCCACTTACTTTGCCCCGCAGGTTGTTGCCTGTCGATGTGATTGCCTCAATCCGTTCGCCGAGGCGACCGACATACTCAGCCATGGCGAAGCCGAAGGTGATAGGCTCGGCGTGCTGGCCATGCGTGCGGCCTATCTGCAATGTATCTTTCTCCCGACGGGCCAGGTCTATAAGAATCTGCTCCAGTTTCAGCAGTTCTGGGACAACCGCTTCATTGGTGACATTTTTGAACCGCCAGGCCAGGGCCGTATCAATGACATCAAAACTGGTCAGGCATAGATGAATATAGGGGCGGCTGGCGGGGCTGACTTGGCTCCGCAGACAATTGACTAAAGCCCGAATATTATGATGAATTCGCCGCTCTTCGGCGGCCACCGCCTCGGGAGTTACCTGGTCGGCGGCCTTGCGGACTTCGTCCGCCACCTGCTGTTCGCACACGCCGAGGTTAGCTAACGCCTGGACCGCGGCCACCTCCACCCTCAACTCCGAGGCCACCCGGGCCCGCTCGGTCAGATAAGGCCCCAGCAGTTCGCGCAACTGCTCATCCTGGCCATAATAGCGGAAATCCAATGGACTGACGCAGTCAAAGATGTTTATCATATCCTTATCGCTCATCGGCTCGTTCGGCCCCCTTGGGTACAGTTATCCTGACCAGCAGCGCATCGTCGGGATATAGGATTGGCTGGATGACTATGCGGCTACTACTTTCCACCTCCGTCACCACTCGCAGCGACACCGCCTCTGGCAGGCTGGGCAGTTCAAATCTGATATTCGGCGTGTCGGTGTAAAAGAACCATTCATCCCCATCCTGCGCCAGTTCCCAACTTCCCTTATTCTGATAAACTCGCACTATCTCATTGTCGGCCAGACTTACTGTAGTTGGCACTCTACTGGCCTGCCCACCAGTAACCACTGGCCCAGCGCCGGCCTGGAGCAATGCGTGTATATGCTCGTTCTCTGTTACGTAGTGCTCCCGCGTCTGCTGGCTGGTATTCGTCCCGCTACTGACCATTTTGATTACCCACCGCCGCGAGGCGGCCGGCACCTCCCCATCCAGGCTGCACCACACAACTGCACCCCCCTCAGTAGCAGACTCTACTTGCCAATCCTCCGTTGCTTTTGCAGGACTATTCGCCAGGTTACCGGCAATCCCCTGCACCGTTTCGGCAGCGAACGACATCGGGTCATGCGCGCCCGATCGGGAAATCTCACTGGACCGCAGGCCCTCTGGGCCAGTGAACCCCAGTTGTGGAAGAATCTGCGAGGCAATTTCGCGAGCATTGGCGCGTAGATACACCCGACACGTTGCCCTCGGCCCGCATCCGGGGAACCAGTTGAATACTTGCGCTGCTACGCCAGCCTCGTAGACGGAGTCAACCATTGTCTCATCACGGCATTCATACACATCTTGCTCGCTGAAGGCCACTATATACGGGGCCCCAAGCTCAGGTGCGCCGATGCGGAACACCTCCCCGGCTAGGGCAACCAGCCCCCACCTGGTCGGATCAGCGGAAACATCAAAGTACGACAACTTGTGCGGCCCCGGCCGGCAGTCGTAGGTGAACAGAATCATCCCGTCCACATCGTGCATTGCTGCGTAGTCGGCGGCTTCCACCAGGCCGGCGGCGCGATGCTGGTTAGGCCAGCAGACATTCCACTCACGAATCACCAGCGGCTTGCCTACTACTCGGGGCCCGCACACGCGACGAATGGCTGTATCCGGCCCTCTGGCACGCAGCGGGCTTTGAGCATCAAAATACGCCAGCACTTCGGCGGGCTGATCATCCTTGATTATGGGATGGGCGAAATAGTAGTTGGCACCAATAAAGTCTAACTCAGTGGCCACTGCAAACAGATCAGCCGGATACTCGGTATCAGTAACTGCCGTCAGGGGTGCTTTGATGCCGGCTGCGTGCAGAAAGTCGCGCATCTGGACAAAGTAGTCGCGGTGCAGACTGGCTGCGAAACGCCGCACATCTGCCGCTCGCGCCTCAATACTGGCCATCTGAGGTGATATGCCAGGTAAGGCCACCGTTCCCTCGTCCAGATTCTCAAAGTTAGCCAACCCCGGCTGGCCGTCCGGGCCGGCCCAGGCCTGGTCTAATTGCGCGGCACTGCGATATTGGCTGCGCAGCCAGAAATTCCAGCGCCGCAGCATTTCCTCGCGGTAGGGCGAGACCATCTGTCCCCAGTGCTTCTGCCGAGCCAGTAGCCCGTTTTCATCACACAATTCAATCATCGCCACGGCCGGATCCT